>JAGWUW010000116.1 GCA_028868235.1 Betaproteobacteria bacterium
GGTTGAAATAGTTCAGGAATACTAAGCGGCCTATCCCTTTGTGGAATTTGTCTCTCGGAAGAAGCAGCTTCTTGAAACGATTAAAATTGTCGTCCGTAAACCCATCGCCGTTATCCGAGACGGTGACTTTCAGCGTCTCAGGCTTGTCAAATGCCTGGACGTCAATCTCGATGGACACCTCGGTGGCGCCTGCATCCAGGGCGTTCGCCAACGCCTCGAAGTAGACCAGCGTCAACGACGGATTGGGGAAAAACAGCCTGATTGCACCAGCGGTTTCAATGTCCATGTTCGTCCCCAGGCTTGGCTGCGGCCTGCTCGCGCAGCAGCTTAAGCTGGATGCCGGCGTCCGTGAGAACATAGCGCTGCTGCGACGAGCGTGGCTTGTCGGGAATGGTCGGGCGCAGTACACCGCCGGATAGGAGCGGCTTCATGTGAGCGGCCACGAAGTGCGGGCGCTGACTGTAGCCGGCGTGAGCCATCAGTTCCGCCAGCGAACGCGGGACATCGGCGAAGTCGACGATGCGCCATTGCACCTCCGTCAACCGATCAAGTGACCGATCAAGTCCGGCATGTCCTGACGCCACTTGTTCGGTCACTTGATCGGAAGTGCCTGCCGCTCCCATGTCCGTACCAGGCGCTGGATCTTCGCGGGTATTCTCGGCCGCCTCGTTGGCGAAGCGCGTGCGAAGGTGAGGCACCAAGCGCCAAGTGTGGGCCGCTTCGCCCAGCGGTTCCGTCAGCACTTGCACCGTCAGGCGTTGCGCCAGCTCCAGCGCCTGCGCGCCAGTGAGGCCGGTCAGTGCCTTTATATCAGCAATATCGACCTGGCCGTTGCGCACAAGGAAAGCGAACACTGCGGCCTCGTGCTCGGACAAGTGCGCGCCCAAGCTTGCCTGCGCCAGAAGCTGGGCTTCGGTAATGAGCTTTACCTTGCATAAGCGCAGCCGGAAGCTCTTTTCAGCCCTATGGTTCTCGATCACGGGCGGCAGGTAACCCAATTTGCGCCAGCCGTCGAAGATGGCGCGCACGCCGGTTCCGCCCTGATCTGAAAGGCCAATGCGCCGAAATGCATTGACGATGCTGGGATTGCGAACCTCTTTGTCGCCCGGATCGAGCAGCTGCTCGCGCGAGGCAAAGGCGTCGCCAGGGTTGAAGAATTCGGTTTGGTCACGGAAAAAGCGGATGACCGGAACGCGGGTAGTATCGCCGAAATCCTGATGGATCAGCAGATTTATAGCCGCTTCACGGAAGGAAATGTAGTCGGGCGGATCGTCATCGCGCCGCAGTGTGGTCGCGTCCACGGCGAAGGGGCGTTCACTGTGGCGATAGTAGAACTCCACGATAGCCTGCCAGGCCTTGATAAGGTTGTCTTCCACGGAAAGGCGGTCGGCCCAACGCACGGTGGAGTCATATTCGGTGCTGGCATTGCGGTAGAGCTGTATGTCTGTGACCATGCGCGGCAGCACCTGTCGGACATACTCGCCGCTGCCCAGAACTAGGATGGCGGCGCGGGTAGGACGAAGCACACCCCCTTGTTCGACCAGAAAACCCCAATTCCGTAAGAATGTGGTATCATCTGCGGCAGTGTCTTTGCCGGGATTGCTGGCGTCAAAGCGCGCACGATACCAGCGCACAGAGGTGTCATCGAAACAGCGAGTGATGTCCACGTCCAGCGTATCAGCATCGTAGCGGATGCTCGATGCGTCGCGCATGAAGCGCATCAGCTCGTCGCCCGTGCACGTATCGTCACGACCGCCACGGCGGACGTAGGCCTTTTTGGGGTTCCCGTCGATGTACACTGGCTTCTGTTGTCGAGTGGCTTCGGGGACGTAGAAGGCCAGCACAATGCCTTCTGGCAAATCATGCTTCTTTGGCTCGATCGGCAGGAGAACGCTGACCTTGTTGGTATCACGTACCTGGCCGAGGAAGGTGTTTTGCATCTGATCGGCGTCGGTCACGCCGGTGACGGCAAATTTGCCGTTTGCCTGCTTGACGCCGAACACCAAGTGCCCACCATCTGTATTGGCGAAGGCGCTGACAGTCGACAGTGCGTCCTTGGGCACGGCCCAGGTGGCTTCCTTGAATTCAATGTCGTTCCATTCAATGGATTGGAGTGTGGCGAGCAATTCGTCCTTGGTCATGGCGTCACTCGATCACGAACCGGAGCTTTGTGGCGTCCTTGCCCTTGCCTCGCTCGGTGATAAGCGCGTCGAACCTCTTGCGCAGTTCATCGGGCATGGCGGGGGAGCCTCCTTGCAACAAGGCCTGGCGCAGTTCGTCCGTTTTGACCGTGATCTTCTCCAGCCCGGAAAGCGCTTCTTGCACGGCGTTGGCGAACTCGGTTGTGACAGGATCTGGCAGCTTGCGTGCGGCCAGGAAGGCGTCGATCAGCACCTTCGATGCTGGCGGCAGCAGACCCAGGCTGTCTTGCGTGAATGGGTCTTCCAGATTCTCAAGCAAGGTCTGCTGCCAGTTGGCCTGCAACTGATCCAGATCTTCATCCAGCTTGTTCAGGCGACTGGCAGCAGGCAACAGTTCCAATTGCTCGGCTGACGGCCGGAATTGGCAATAGGGGCACACCGGGGTTCTGAGCAGCGTCGGCTCGTCCAGCGCGGAGCAGCTCTTCAGACCGTTGAGCACGTCCTCGAAACCGGTGAGCTGACTGGTTGGCATAAGCGAAACGCCTGCAAGCACCCGCAGCGACAACAAACGGTCGTCGCGGCGGAGCGCATTGCGCGTCTTTTCTTCGGCGACGCCGAGTCGCGCTTTGCTGTGGCTGGCGATATAAGCGGTGACATAATCCTTCTTAAGTCCGGCGAGAGCTTGACGTCCGTCCCCGAGGATGGCCGCGGCACGCTCCGCTGTGCGGTCCTCCGCCAGTTTGTCGAACAAGGCTTTGCGCGTCGCTTCGGCCTGCCTCACCCAATCGTGATCGGGCTGCAAAATCATCTCCGCCTGCGACAGATATGATGCGGCGCCGCCCAATTCTCCAACCAGTTCCAGCAAACGCTCGACACCGGCGAGTACCTCCAGATTCTTCTTCTGGATGTCGATGTCTTCTTGGGTCGTGCGCAGGTTCTTGAGCTTGCCGACGGTGTTGTAAGGCGACAAGGATTCTGTGAATTTTTTCAGTGCATCAAGCCGCGCGTACCAATCTTTGGCTTCTTCCTCGCGCAGCAGGTTCTGGCCCCAGAAGGTGAGCTTGCCCTGCTGGAGATCAGAGCCTGCCTTGAGCACGCGCGGCACTAGAGCGCTAATCCGCTCCTGCAATGCAATGACCGGTTCGGTATCGCCTTGGCTGGCCTTCTGGGCCAGGCCGGATGGCAGGTCGAGCAACTCGAACAGCGCACGCAGCACCGCGAGGTTGATTTCCTTGGGCGCCTCGATGTGCTTGAACTGCCTAAGCTCATCGAGCGAGCGTTCAGCCAGCAGGGCGAGCTTGCCGGAGTCAATTTTGTCGCCGGTGATCGAGAGCACGATGTCGCCGGAATAGGCCAGTACGCCCAACACGACGACCAGCAGGTCCGGCTCAAGCCGGTGCTTGGTGGGGAAGAAATACTCAACATCGGTCGCGCCGGTGACGAGTTCATTGCGGTTGAGCACCTGCCCGTGGCCCTTGGCATTGAGGCGGTTCAGCACCTCCTGCGCGTAGCGGGAACCTGCTGGATCGATACGTTCGCCGTCGAGCATTTCCAACGCATCAAGCACCGCCGTAGCATCCTTGGTGCGCGTGCCTCCAGCCAACGCACGCAGTGTACTTGCGATTAGGGATTTGCGGTTGGCCTCTGTGACGAGCACTGGAAACTTGGGGTATTCGGGCGCGATGTCGACGAAATGCTGGGACAAAACCAAGCCCGACACAATGTTCACAATGTCGCGGAAGTTGATCCTTTCCTCTGGCCCCAAGCGCGCGCGGTCACGCAATGACACACCCTTGGCCCAGTCTTGCAGCGTCTTGGCTTTGCCTTGATAGGTGACTTCAAACGCGGTCAGCTGTTTTTCTTGCAACCACTTGCTCATAGCCCGCAAGGCATCCTGCGCCTTGGACTGATAGACCGCCTTTGCGCCCCCGCTGGCGGTCGAGCCCAGGTCAAGCGAGGCAGCATATTGGGACAGGAAGCGCCGGTAGTCCTCGTCAAGCGCCTTCAATCGGAAGAACACTTCATCCGGACGTTGCGAATCGCTGAAGCGCGGCTTGTCGAAAGGCTGAACGAAGTAGATGTAGAAATCGCGTTCGGGCTGCGCGGTAGGGCGATCGTTCGGCGCTCCGAAGAACAAATAGCCGAGGCGTTCGACGCGATTCTCCTGCCATTCGATCTGATATTGCCAGATCTGGAAGCCAGGGTAGCGAAGGTCGTCGCTGCACTCCATTAGTGCCTTGATGGCGCTATAATAGGCCCGGTCGAGAGCATCGTCGGACAATGCTTCGGCGCGTTTATCGATCTGGGCGTCATAATCGACGTCCTTTTTGAGATCGAGGTAATACTGTTCCGTGTCGGCGGCCTTGGAGATAAACTGGCCATTGACCGTCTTTAGCACCTCGCGCATCACTGTCTGAACCATCGACAGCAAGTTCTCGGCGGGTTCGCCGGGCATATCGCCCACACCAGGCTGGAACAGGCACAAGGAGTCGCGCAGCTCTGCGGCAGTGGGGCCAATCGGGACATGGATGTCGCCGCCGGTGGTCAAGCGATGTACAGCCAGGCCGTTGATGACGCGAAGCGCCATGGGCTTGTAAGCTGGCCGCGTGAATGCCTGCTGGATGCGAGATTCTAGGACTTCAGAGACACGCAAGACCTCCTTGATGTTGGGGTCAGCCCGCAGCACTTGGTTGCTCTTGACCGTATTCCAGAAGCTTTCATAGGCGATCAGTTGCGGACGATCAGTCGGCACGTCCTGTTCCAGAATGGCCTGCATCGCAGCTTCAATGGTCTTAAGCGCACCACGCTTCTCGGTGAAATGAATCTGCTCGAATGTCTTTAGGTAGTCTGGATGTACCGGAAATAAGCGAACATACTCGTCAATACGTTCATTCATTGAGCCGTAAAATTTAGCAAATGGCTTCAGATATTCACGAATTTTATTTTGCTGATCAGCAGACTTTTTGAGAAGGCGAGCGGAGACCACGAAGCTCACATCTTGGCGGTCGATCAGGATCTGCGTGAAGCGTTCGTTTACTCGGCGGATGCTGTCGGCCACGTGCTGGAAACGTCCGCTATCGAAGATGGCTTCCTGTACGCCCGCAACAAAACGGAATTTCAGATGCTTGGCTACCTCGCCGATCTGACGCAAGATGGCGAGGTCGAGCACCAGTTCGTGATCACGGCGCGATTGCAGGTACTCGAGGAACTCGTCCACCACGAGTAGCAGCCCCTGGTCGGGGAACTTCTCGCCAAAGGCGGTCATCATCTCCTCGAAGGAGTCCTTGTTGTTCAGTTCCTGATCGGCGCGCGGGAAAGTGAAATCGACGCCAAGCTTCTTGAGGAAGCGCTCAATCTGCTGCGTGATGATCTGACGCAGCGGCATTTCAAGGCCGCCGACTTCAATGCGCAGCACCTGGAATCGCCCCGCTATGGACGCGACGGCATCCACCACTTTTGGGTGACGGATCATCGGCACATACGCTGCGTCCTCGGCCACCAGCGATAGCACCGACATCAGGTGCGATTTGCCGGTGCCATAGTTACCGACAATGAGCACACCCTTGTGATCGACCGCTTCGTCAAAGCTGAGCTGCGGCACCATGAGCGTGGCAATGCGTTCGGCCATGTCATCGGAAATGACAAAGGTCGAAACTAGCTTCTTGGCTTCATCGGGACGGTCAGCGTCGAGAAGTTGTACAACCGACTCGATCTGCTCGAACTGAATAAGATCCTTGTACTTCATATTTATGATCGTCCAGTTCCGTTATGGGCGTTGCGCTGTTTCAAAGACGACGATGCCGTCACGACTGTAGTCGCGGTGTTCGGGGTGCCCCATGCCGGCGTATGTCAACCGATCATTGCGCAATTCTCCCGGCCATACTGCGATGACCCGACGTGAGTGTGCCAGAAGTCTAGTGACGTTGAGCGGATTGACCTTCAGGCTGGGCTCAAAAAGCACTTCTAGATTGTCGAGCAGCAGCGGAGAGTTGCCGCCCACGTTATCAGTGAGTTCGCGTAGCAGTTCGGTCGTCGCGAAACCGCGATTGCTGACGGGCGTGACGGCTAGCCGGCGTCCCAGCGTCACGCCAACATTGAGTGGCTCAACCTTCAACCGTCGCGCCAATGCGCGAAGGAGGCGCGTTTTGCCACTTCTGCCGACTAGCAGAATCAGCTTGCTCTGAAGGTCGTTGATATCCCCGATCAGCTGTTCAAGCGCAGGAAGGTTGGCCACCCCTGCTGACGATGCGAACGCATAGGTCATTGCTTCCCCTCGTCCAGCACGGGCTTGCCTTCCTGTGCGTCGATACGAGCGGCGATCCATCGTTCCAACTCGGCGCGGCGGAAGCGCCATACACCGCCTAGCTTGAAAGCCGGAATTTTGCCGTTGGCCGCAAGGCGATAGACCGTGCGCCGACCTGCTTTGAGGTAGACGGCAACTTCCTCGATGGTGAGGATCTCACCGGATTGCTCAACCATAGGATCGCCAGCTTGTGATGGTTAGTTTGTGTCATACTGGCATGATTTGGCAAGAATCGGCAAGCTGAAATACCAGCGATTTGATGGATTCCAACGCCAGGGAGAGCTGGCCCAAAGGTCACCGGGCTCGCCCGCGCAGCAGCGGTAAGATCGTTCGGAACTGTCCCCGCAAGGACTTGATGGCACTGCACGAACGGATCACGCCATACATCGCTGAGCGGATGCTTCGCCGTCGTCATGAAGACCGGAAGGTGAAAGCGCGCCGGTCGATTTGTTGCCGTTAACAGAGCGGTGGTTGTTCGGGGAAGGTCTTCCCCTGCGACCGAGCCTTGATCTCGGCCTACCCCTTCTGCGGGGACACCCCGCAACGCCCCGAAGAGTGAGAGAGGGACAAGAATTTCCGTGACGGAGAAATGCGGGGAGAGAGGCTTCCGGCGCCCGTCATGGAGGTTTTCCCATGAACATGCAGGTTCTCGACGCCGGCCGCGATGTGAGCGGCGGCTACAAGGTCGATGTCTCGCGCGGAGAGCGCGTGGGTCGCGTATCGTCGGAGTGGTTTTCGCGGCCCGACGATGAACGGTATCTCTCGCTGGGTGACCTGGCCCACTCTGTGCGCGGCCGGTCCGAGCGCAGCCGGACCCGTGTTGTGGAAACGGCCCTCATCCATGTCGAGGCTAACCGCAGCGATCCCGAACGCCTGTCGCTGATCCTCCCGGGTGCCGACGACCCGGTCGCCCCGACGCATTGGAGCTTCGGCCAACTCGCCAGCCAGGTCGGCGCGCCCGCCGCCTATCTGCGCCAGCTTCCCGCGCCGCTTGCTGCTATCAACCTGCAATACGGGTTGAGCTCCCATCGCGCCGAGCAGATCAAGACGCTGGAGACCGACAACGGTCGGGTCGAACTGCGCGCAGTGACCGGGCCGGACTATGGCCGGATCTACGACCACGAGCTGGTCGAGGCCGTGCAGAGGATCGCCGGCAACGGCACGGGCGATACCCGCTGGAAAGTCCCGGGTGTGCTCGACTGGTCCACCGGCATCTACAATCCGCGTGTCGACATCACCCGCGACACGACCACCCTCTATGCCTCGGACCGCGACGTGTTCCTGTTCCTGGTCGA
>JAGWUW010000117.1 GCA_028868235.1 Betaproteobacteria bacterium
ATCGCGGATTTTTCTTCATCAACTACGACCTAGAAGCCGGGTCGTTGCTCGATTTCCTTGGGGGGGCAGTGGAGATCATCGACCTTGTCGCCGATCATTCGCCGAACGGCATGGAAATCGTTGGCGGAACCCAGGAATATTCGATCCGCGCGAACTGGAAGCTGTTGCTGGAGAATAGCTTTGACGGCTTCCACGCGCCCGAAACCCACGAGACCTATTTCGAGTATCTGATCAAGGAAATCGGCCCGAGCGTTCTGGAGAATATTCAGACCCTGAGCGAGGTCCAGCGCGCTTACACCTTCCCCCAAGGGCATGCGTACACTGAAGCCAGGGCACCCTGGGGCCGCCCGGTTGCACGCGCGATCCCCACTTGGGGAGAAAAAGGCGCTTCCGATGCGGCAGCCATGGTGGCCGAACTTAATGAGCGCGTTGGCCCAGGTCGCGCCATGCGTATCTCCGATCGTGACAGGAATGCAGGTTTCTTCCCGAACCTCGTGATCAACGACATCATGGCGATCACCGTGCGCACGTTCTATCCGGTTCAGCCGGACCTGATGCTGGTTCGCTCATGGGCGCTCGCCCCGATCGGGGAAGATCCGGAAGCCCGCCATCGTCGCCTCAACAATTTCCTCGAGTTCCTGGGACCTGGCGGCTTTGCCACACCCGACGATGTCGAGGCACTGGAATCCGCGCAGAGGGGATATGCCGCTTCAAAGCTTGCACCCTGGAATGACATTTCCCGGGGCATGCAGCGCGAAATCCCGCGCGCCGACGATGAGGCGCAGATGCGTGCCTTCTGGCGAGAATGGAACCGCCGCATGCAGGGAGGGCGCTGATCATGGGGGAAGTCACGGCTAAAACGACCACGCGTCCGCGCACACGTTCGGACTACGAGGAATTCCTCTACCGCGAAGCCATGTTGCTCGATCAATGGCGGCTCGAAGAATGGTACGCGCTGTTCACGCCGGATTCGGTTTACGAAGTGCCGACCATGGGCAAGGCGCGCGATGCCACACCAGACTCTGCGCTGTTCTATGTGGCGGATGACTACGCCCGCCTCCGCCATCGCGTGGATCGTCTCCTCAAAGCAACCGCGCATGCCGAGTGGCCGCGATCGACCCATGTCCGCATCGTCGGCAATGTCATAATCGAAGGCTCGGACGAAAACGGCACACAGATCATGTGCAGCATCGTCACCTACCGTTCAAAAAACAATTTCACCGATACCTACATCGGCCATGCCTATTACACTCTCGTCGAAGAAGGCGGACAACTGAAGATCCGCTCCAAGCGCATTCAACTTGGCATGAACAGTCTCAATCCTCACGGCAAGATCAGCATCATCCTGTGAACGATGAGCCGACCTCGAGTGCCCCCGTCGCCGATCCGAAAGGGATCGTCGAGGAACTCGCGGTCGGCTGGGTGTGCCTCGGGCTCGCAGGAGATGTCGATGGGCTCGTGGATCTGTACAATAGCGACGCGATCTTCTTTGGATCGCTGCCCCGCATCTTCTTGGGACATGCGGGCGTGGCGGAATATTTCCAGACAATCTCCCTTGCTTCGTTGCAATCGGTGCGCTTCGATTGGCAGCAGGCGATATTCATAACTCCCTCGGTGATCAATGCCGGTGGTCTGGTCTACTTTGGCATGGAAATTGATGGTGAGCCGGCAAGCTTGCGTTTCGGTATTAGTTGGGTGCTGTCCAATACGGGCGCAGGCTGGAAAATCTCAGCTCATCACGCCTCGCCGCGGGAACTATGAGGGAAGTCCAGCAGTGACGAGTGATGCCTGGCAGTGGGGGTCAGTCAGACCATAATAGCCGCTCCGGTTTGAAAAGCGTCACCTTACGAAGTCGTTCCAATGTGAGCATAGGAAGAACGCGATGCCAGTTGTTCCCGGATCCGCTCCGCCAGACTTCGGTCGCGTCGGATTTATCGGCCTTGGCGACATGGGTGAGCCGATGGCCCACAACCTACTTTCTGCCGGCTTCGACGTCACAGTATTCAACCGCAAGCGGGCGCCGCTTTTCGTGGCCGCAGAAAAGGGTGCAAGCATTGCGGAAAACGTAGCGAGCCTGACGCAGGACTGTCTTACGATCGGTATTTGTGTTTGGAACGACGAACAGCTCACCGATGCCGTACTCGGTCCCAAAGGCCTGATCACTGGCGATGCCGAAAAGCTAACGCTGATCGTCCACAGCACTGTTCGGCCACAGAGCATCGATCACATTGTCGAAGCCTTTGCCCCCAAAGGCTGGGAGGTAGTGGATGCACCTGTCAGCGGTCTCCGACCGGCATCTCTGGCGGGAACGCTGACCTTGATGGTCGGCGCGCCGCAGGACACCTTTGAAAGACTGCTTCCCTACTTCAACACTGTTGGCCAGCATGTTCTTCACGTAGGCGAAAAGCCTGGCCTTGGTGAGGTTTCAAAGATTTGCAACAACCTCATGGCCCAGTGCAACCTCTACGCCGTCATCGAGGCGATGAAGCTCGGCAGTAGCTATGGCATGGATGAGGAAATGGTTCGTCAGGTTGCCGGGGTCAGTACCGGCAGGTCATGGTTCAGCGAGAATTTGCATGTGGCGGACCACCTGATCCTCAACCATCCGCAGCGCGACGTGCTCTACAAGGACCTGTGGGAAGCAGTTTTTGCGTCCAAGCACCAGGACCTGCAACTGATGGTGGCGGGCGTGGCAGCACTCAGCGCACCGGCCCTGATAGAGGAGCGTCGGGCGCAACTTGAGGCACGGAATAAGTCAGAATAGCTTCGGACCGCGGACCGCCTGCGACCCCTTGCTGCAGCAGCACGACTTTGCCCGGCACCAAGAGTGCCGGGCGTGCTTTGGATCAAGGCTTCGAGATCAGGAACGCCTTGTTCGAATTGAAGATCCAGGTTTCAACAAATGCTGCAACATCCGGCTTGCCGCGTCCCAGCTCGTTCAACGCACCAATGAGGCACGACCAGTTAAGCACCTCCTGCTGTCCACAGTCCTCGATCGCCGATGCCGGATAATCGCGCCACGAGGTGTATTCGCCACAAGCCATCGCTTCGAAGAGCGCACGGTCTGCCGGAATATCCGGCCAAAGGTAGTGGTTCTTCTTGGTCAGGAAGGCATGCGACCAACTTGAAGATGCGACGAGCGCGACGCGGTATTTCGACTCCGAAAGGATGCGCGCTGTTTCCGCTCCCATGTCAAACAGGCGGGCTGGAGTCGGTGCTGGTGGATCGAGATCGTCCTCGGTCAATTCCTTTTCGAACGAAGGCAGGCCGCCTTTCTGGGAGATCACGTGCCGACCATAACAGTTAATCGAAACCGGCAGGATCGGATAATCAAAACCGCTGCGGTCATAATCAAGGTAGAAAATCGCATTGGTGAAGGCGTGGCCGAGCGGATGATGTAGCGGCTTGTAAGAATAGGAGGTGTCGAAACCGGCCTTGATGAGTTCGCTCGCGAGCAGCTTGCCAGCTTGCGCGACCCCTGGGAGCACGAATTCCTTTTCTACCGGCTCTTCCCAGATATTGTTCGGAAAGTTGTGGAAACGGAATTCGGGATGCGCGTTCACGCAGTATGGCGGGACGATATCTTCTTTGAAGTTCTCGTACTGGTCATCGCCCCAAAGCAGGACGAAATCGGGATTGAAATCGTCAAGCGCCTGACGTGCTTTGCGGGTCCAATCGACCATCTGTTCACGGTGCCCTGCGGCAGCCGTCTCGCCCTCGTCGTCGCCCCATTCCTTCTGCATTTCCTTTGACCAGCCAGCCGGCGTCTTCAGTGCTTCCGGGAGGTTTGGGTTACGCATCATCGCCTTAAGCAAGCCGGACATGTTCTTGTCCGGCCAAAGCAGCGGCGGATAGTGGCTTATGCCGAGCGCCAGTATTTCGGCCATGCGAGTTCCTTCCTTAGCAGTCCGTTCAGTTCAACCGGAAGGGCAGTTGCCCGCCAGTTCCATCCTTGTTCAACATTGCGCCGCCTTGCATCAGCGAGATCATATTTAGTCAAGTGTTTTAAGTTTTCTAATGGGTCGCGAGATCAATGCCAAGACCAATCTGCAGGCTGCTCGCCCAGCGTGATCTGTCTTGGCGGAACCGGGGCCTGAGGACTTGTACAATCCATGAAGCACTCGGCTCCATCAAGCGGGACGGCGAATAACGCATATATGGCAACGTCGTAGAAAGCGGCCAATCACGGTCCTGACGACTCTGAATTCAGGAAATTCAGATGCATTGCCTTCCAGCCGTTGGTACCCTTCATGACGGCCGATCAATTACCTGCGTCAAAAATGAAGGAATGCTTTTCTGTACGTTCGATGCCAGAACGAAGCGGCACGGCTAAAACAAGAGTATCAATAAACCCGCATGACCCCGACGCCGTCGGAAAGGTCAAAGATCGGCAGGAGTATACGGAGAGGTAGCACATGCAACTGGACGACCCAAACCCAAAGCCGCACGTTGAAAAGGTTCGGGCGGAGCCAGCTAGCGGCCAAACTGCCCTGCCCGGCGCATCTCTGACCGTCGGAATACTTGCGCTCCTTTATGCCATATCCCTAGTTGATCGCAGCATCCTCGCCCTGCTGGCGCAACCGGTCTCGAAGGCGCTCGATCTGGATGATCGGCAGATGGCGCTACTGCTTGGTGTCGGGTTCGCACTGTTTTATGCGACCGGCGGCCTGATCCTCGGGCATCTGATCGACACGCGCAATCGGCGCATAGTCGTGACGGCAGGCGTCGTACTGTGGAGCCTGTCTACTGTACTATCCGGCTTCGCAAGCAGCTTCTGGATGCTGCTGATCCTGCGTAGCGGCGTAGCACTCGGAGAAGCGGTGCTGACGCCTGCGGCAATCTCGCTGATAGCAGACCTCTATCCCCGTCATATGCGGGGCTTGCCCGTTGCAATGTTCACGTCGGTCGCAGCCTTCATGACGATCGGTTCCTACGCCGTGGGCGCATTTGCGTTGGACATGGCTGAAGTGACGAGCGGCTATGTCGGGCTGGAGCCCTGGCAGCTGACTTTCGTCTATGTCGGGCTGCCCGGCCTGGTGCTGGCATTCATATTCGCCGTGTTGGGCAGAGTGCCACCACGCTCGGTGGCCGCCCAAGCATCAATCGACGAAGTGTCCACGAGGGTCGTCATTTCCTACTTGTGGACTCGCGTGGGCTTCTTCCTGCCTTTGCTTGCGCTAACCGGACTTAGCAGCCTGTGCGGCCTTGCCATCATCGCCTGGTTACCCGCCTTGTTGACGCGAGAACTCGGGATAAGCCCGTCGCGCATAGGCTATCTGATGGCGGGCGTGGGCGTCCCGGCGGGCCTGATCGGCAACTTCTTCTGGCAATGGCTGGCAACCCGCTTGCAGCTGGCCAACGCTCCAAGTGGCATCGTTCGCGTCTTCTGGGTGCCGGGGTTGCTGACCGCCCCGCTCTACGTGGTCGGCCTGATGATCGATTCGCTCTACCTGCAACTCGGGTTCGTTGCCTTAGGCATGTTCATGAGCACTTGCTTTTCAGTGGCAACCCCAATGACCATCCAGCTTTTTGGTCCGCCGCGGATGCGAGCCCGCATTACCAGCATTTACCTGTTGTTCATCGCGGTATTGGGCTACGGTCTTGCTCCGCTCGCAGCAGTTGAGCTGGGCGCACTCATCGCTGGCGAAGGACAGGGCCTGCGGCAGGGCTTGATCTTCCTGACCCTTCTCGTCTGGCCGGTACTCCTGGGTGCTTCGGCACTCGTCATTCGCAAGGCACACCATGCCGAGTTGCAGTAATCACCCGGCAGAAATCTGGGGCCCCAAGGCGAATGAAGGCCAAGCAGGATCGCGGAAACAGCGTCCGGCATAGTTGTCTTGAACCGGCGATCGGGACTGATCGTGGCGCAAAAAGGTCAACGGAGTGGCAAGGTATCATGTCGACAGCTACCCGGCGCAACCAGCATCGCTTCAATCTTGGCGGTTTCGCCATTGCTGCAATCGGGCTTCGACCAGTTGCAGTGAGTCGACGCCAAAATACATGTCAGATCCGTTGAGATAGATCGTGGGAACTCCAAAAGCCTTGCGTTCGATAGCTTCATCCACTTTCGCGCGAAGCGCCGCCTTGGTCTCGGGTTCGGCAATGCGCTGTATCAGCCAGGGTCCGTCGATCCCGACCTGCTCGCAAATGTCGAGAAGCACCGTATCTTCTGCCAAAGACTTCTCTTCACCGAAATAGGCCCGGTAACAGGCGCGTGCGAAGGGGACGAGGAGACCGGTCGGTTGCACGACCAGGCAGGCCCGCATCGCCTTGGCGCTGTTGACCGGGTGGCCAGTCGGCGGGAATATGATCTTTATCCCGGTAATGTCCGCCCAATCCTGCATCACCTTCTGATGGTAGTCGAGCTTGCGGGGCGGCATGTGGCCCTTCGACTTGTTCCACTCGATCCCGGGGTTGACCGCGTTGAAAATGCCCCCAGCAAGCACCGGATGCCACTCGATTTCAAGCCCGAAGCTCGCCGCCAGCGGCTGGATCCGCTCGAACCCGAGATAACTCCACGGGCTTGAGCAATCGAAAAACATCTCGATCTTCATGGTTTCTCCCCTGCGCTGTCGTAAACCGGAAACATACCCGTCGGAGGCCCTTGGCGCATTGCGGCGACCCCGCCTCCAGCGGCGATCCCGCGCTGCACCGCAGGGCGAGCCCTGATCAGCGCGAACCAGGTCTTAAGCGCTGGATAGTCGTCCAAGCTCAGGCCCTGCGCCTTGTGCAACATGATCCACGGAAAGCATGCAATATCGGCGATCGAATAGGCGCCGCCTGCAACAAATGCAGCGGTGCGCGTTAGTTGTGCATCCAGAACCGCGTAAAGCCGGCGAACCTCTGCCCCGTACCTTGCGATCGCATAAGGCACCTTCTCTGGCGCGTACAAGAGAAAGTGGCCGTTTTGACCTGCCATCGGGCCAAGCCCCGCAACCTGCCAGACGAGCCACTGGATCTGCTTCCAGCGACCGGTTGGTTCCGGATCGAGCAACAGGCCCGTTTTCTCGGCAAGGTATAGCAGGATCGCGGCACTTTCGAACAGGGTGATTGGCGCACCGCCTGGTCCGCGAGCGTCAAGCAGGGCAGGAATCTTGCCGTTTGGGCTGGCCTTCAGGAAATTCTCCGACCTGTCTTCCCCCAGCTTTACCGGAACCAAGCGGTAGGGCAGCCCCATCTCCTCAAGGCAGATCGTGACTTTCCAGCCGTTAGGAGTCGACGCATAGTATACTGACAGGTCCGGACCATCCGCAGTCATGGCAGCTGCAGCGCTGACATTGGCCTGCTGGTGACTGGATAGCCCCGACCTTCGGGAAGGCAGATCCACCCCGCGCCATTTTCATCCTCGCGCATTCTGGGTGAGATTGGCACAAGGTCAATCGTTTGAAGATGCGCCGTGGCGTCATCGAAGACTGGATAGGCGGCCAGACGCTCCAGATTGCACAGGGTTGGGAAGATGATCTTCGCTGCGCCGGATTCCCAATCGGCAAGGGCTTCTTCGGCCCGCAGCCAGCGAGCGTACCCAACTTCATCCTCGTCGATGGTGACGGCGCGATCACCGTGATGGCGCGCAATGTAGAAGCGCGTGTCAAAGCGACGGTGCGATTGGAATCTGGGGTGCCAGGTTGCCCAAGGTACGATCAAGGACAGGTCAAGCCGGCT
>JAGWUW010000118.1 GCA_028868235.1 Betaproteobacteria bacterium
GGTGGATGCAACCTGGCTCGAGCCGGTCGAAGTCACCGAGCCTGACGCATGGGATCCAGTGGCCCAGGTATCCGACTACCTGATGGTCCTGTTCTCCAGCGAGGAGTACGTCGGCTACGTGACGGAATCCTTCGAAAAGGACGGAAAGAGACTTCCGTCACGAGGAAACTACAGCCGAACTTCGGGCGAGCTCCTCGCAGAATTGGCCCGATACAAGGACCTCGGCGCCGTCTTCGGTGACGTGGATCCAGCGGTCGGGGCGTGGATCCGGTTCAATCCGCTGGACGGCCAGGGTGTCAAGGATAGCAATGTCACCGACTTCCGGTTCGCATTGGTGGAGTCGGACTCGATGCCCATAGACCAGCAGCGGGCTGTTTACGAGGAGTTGGAGCTACCGATCGCGGTCATGGTCCACTCGGGCAACAAGAGCTTACACGCGATTGTTCGAATCGATGCACCTGACCGGCCAGAATACAAGCGGCGTGTGGAGCTGCTCTACCAGGTCTGTGAGCGGAACGGGTTGACAATCGACACCCAGAACAAGAACCCATCCCGACTCAGCCGGATGCCCGGTGTGGTGCGTGGTGACCAGAAGCAGTTCATCGTCTCGAGAAATGTCGGCAAGTCAACTTGGGCGGAGTGGGAGGACTGGATCGAGGCCGTCAACGATAACCTGCCAGATCCGGAATCCCTGGCGGCGGAATGGGACCGGCTCCCTCCATTGTCACCGCCGTTGATCGACGGGGTTCTACGACAAGGGCACAAGATGCTCGTCAGCGGTCCGTCGAAGGCCGGCAAGTCGTTCCTCTTGATCGACCTATGTATCGCGATCGCCGAGGGACAGCGATGGCTGGGCTGGAAATGCACACAGGGACGCGTACTCTACGTCAACCTCGAGCTGGACCGAGCAAGCTGCCTTCACCGGTTCCGTGACGTTTATCTGGCAATGGACTTGCCAGCCAGCAACCTGGCCAGCATCGACATCTGGAATCTGCGTGGCCAGGCAGTGCCGATGGACAAGTTGGCGCCCAAGCTGATCCGGCGAGCGTTGAAGAAACGCTACACGGCAGTGGTGATAGATCCTATCTACAAGGTGATCACCGGGGATGAGAACGCGGCTGACAAGATGGCATTCTTTTGCAACCAATTTGACAAGGTGTGCCACGAGCTGCAGGCAGCCGTAATCTACTGCCACCATCACAGCAAGGGCAGTCAAGGCGGTAAGCGGTCAATGGATCGGGCTAGCGGATCGGGCGTGTTCGCTCGGGATCCGGACGCCCTGCTGGACCTGATCGAACTGGCGGTCCCCGACACTCTCCGCAAAGAGATGGAACGGGACGCAGTCTGTGGGCGACTGGCCTATGAGATGGACCGACGCGCACCTGGCTGGCGAGAGTACGCTTCCGACGGGGACCTGCAGTCAGAATCGAAGATGGTGGAGACGGTTCAGCGGACAGCCGGTGACCAATACGAGGCGTGGGTCGGAAACGAGATATTCCCTCTACGGCAGAGGGTCAGCCTGCGGTCGGCTTGGCGGATCGAGGGAACGTTTCGGGAGTACCCCCGCGCTGCTCCGACGAATCTCTGGTTCAACTACCCGCTCCACACCATTGACGCCGTTGGGGTCCTTAAAGACGTCGATCCGGCCGGGGACGAACCTCCGTGGAAGCGGGCCGGCGCCGCAGCAAAAGCGGTTGCCGCGAAGAAAGAGGAGGGACGGGAACTACAGATGCGAAAGGCGTACATGGTCCTGGAAGCTGACGGGCCCGTCAAGGTTTCCAGCATGGCCGAATACCTGGACCGAGAGGAGAAGACAATCAGGAATTGGATTTCCAAATACGACAGATGGAAGGTCGAGAAGGGGGTCGTGACGTTTGTTCCCGAGACAAGCGGTGTGGAGGGCCAGTCAGATGGGTTCTGAATCGCTTCGGGCCACACTTCCCTACCCTCCGACCGTCAACCACTACTGGCGACATGCCGTCCGAAAAGGCCGGGTCTGTGTTTACGTGAGCGACGAGGGGAAAGCATACCGTCAGCGAGTCCGAGCAATCCTGGGCGGGGCTCCAAAGCTCACGGGCCGGTTGCTGATGGCCGTGCGGGTTTGCCCCCCAGACCGTCGTGCAAGGGATATCGACAACCTATGTAAGTGCCTGCTCGATAGTCTGACCGCGTCCGGAATATGGGACGATGACAGCCAGATCGACGAGCTCCTGATCGTGCGTGACAAGCCGACGAGAGGTGGAATGGTCGAGATCATCGCCAGGGAGTCTGCCGCACAGAATCGCAGCCAAGGCCGCCGCATTGTCGTGAACTCGTCCACTGAAAACGAGAAGGACGAAAGCAGAAGTACCTCCATGTTTTGGTGGCTCTATCCTCAGGGACAATGGGGGTGATATATTCATGTTCACGAAGTCGCACCACCCGTTAGTAGAGGTACTGCAATGAGGGAAAAAACCATGTTTCAAAGGAAATTTCCCTCTGAGGAAAAAAATGGAAAAAACCATGTTTCGAAGGAAATTTCCCTTTCGTCGGAAGGGAAGAAAAATCCATATTTCGAAGGAAATTTCCCTTTCTGCATACCACCCACAGGAGCGGGGAAAATCGGGAAGAAAAAACCCCTTTACTACGTAAAGGGAAAAAGGCCCTCCGGGGTCGGCCTTTTGCCCCTCCACTATGTACCCCGCATTTCCCTTTCCATCGTTCGCAATTTCCGACTGAGCCAAATCCGATCAATCATAACTTCCAAAGGTGGGGTGTTACGATGCCAACCAAAATTATCCACGACCTCTGGCCAGACGGCCGGTACGACTGAAGGACGAAAGGACAACTCGATGCAACACCTCGACCCCCTGAAAAGTCTCAACCTCCAATCCCCCGACGAACTCCTGCAACCCCAGGCGGCACCTCGCCGCGAGATCCCGGTCATTACCGCGGACACGCTGGATTGTCCGGCGTGTGAAGCTGGCGGGTGCATGGTGGGAGGGGTGAAGCCGAAGGAGGAAGATCCATGACATTCCCAGCCAACGTGTTAACGATCCAGCTTCAGAAACAGATCCTCACCATGGTGGACGCCGGCAACACCTACGAACAGATCCGCGAGGCCCTGCACGTCAATTCCACCGTGATAGCTCGTGTGAAGCGGCGCCGTCAGGTGTTCCGAGACGGCCTGGTTGACACGGAATTCGAGGGGCAACCTATGAACGCGAAGGGCGGGACGTACATTCCGACGCCGGCGGAGATCGCGGAACGTGCAGCGATCGTTCGGATGCGTCAGCCGATCAGTCGCGAAGAGGAACAGCGGGTGGAGATTCAAGAGGTAAGTCTATGGAATCCGAGGAGGTGAACATGCTGTGCAAAATCTACGCGGTCCTGGATATGCACCGCGACAAAATCATCTACACGGGACCGAGCATCGGGAACACCGCCGCTCGGCTGGAGCCTGGCTGCGTGTACGGCTGGGGTCCGGATGTGAATTCTGCGAGGGAGGACGTTCGGAGGCGAGCGAAGGAATTTAACCGTGATGTGAAGCGATGACTGACCGACGCGATGAACTTCCAGCCAAATTTACACGCGCCGAACGAGACGCCTACCAGTGGTTGTGGGACTCTGGAATAAGGCCGTGGGCCGTGGATCTGGTGACGAAACAAGTGAAGACGTGTGAACGCGAATACGCGTCTCTGGTTGAATTCAGACGGGCAATCGAGGAGGGAACGAGCGATGAACAATGAAGACGCACTCAAGGAAGCCGACTACAGAGAGGCCGAATCAAGCCGGACGAAATCGTCGCCCGCCTAGAGGAAGTTGACGACGAATGGGATGGACCAGTGGACTCGTAAGGAGAAACGCGATGAGTGACATCGGAACTATTCATTGGGACGCGTGCGACCTGTGCAAGCATTTCCGACGTGACGTTGGCGGATGCAATCCGTTGGACGAGTGCGATCCAGACGACATCATCACGCTTGATCTTATATTCGAAACGGTCAACTGCACGCGCTTCGAGGAGGAACCAAGCAATGTGTGATGCACCTAAATGCCCGGCGTGCGGAGTGGCGTGGCGAGATCACGCGGGACCGACTGCGATGTGCGAGGAGATTCAGCGGCTGACCGAGGAGCGTGACCGTGCCCGCAAGAGCCTGCGTTTAGCGTACCTCGTTCTGCGGCTGACAATTCCAAGGCCGCACGGGTGCCTGTGCGATAAATGTCTGGAGGCGTTACAGGAAGACGATACCATCGGGACGTACCAGCAGCTGATGCGTCTCACGGCACAGTGCGCAGGTCGAGCCGCGACGATTCGGCGGCTGCTGGCGGAGCGAGAGTCGCTCATTAACGGAGACGTTTCCGACTGCATCCACTGCGGTGAAATTATTTCCGGTGCCGACCACTGGCGGACCTGCTCGAAACACCCAGCCAATGCGGAGATTGAGCGGCTCAACGAACTCCTCGGTCACTACGAGGAAGAAGCTATTTTACCGGATGATGTTGACGAAATCGAAGCGGCGGCTTGTGAGCCATTTCGAGAAATCATCGAACGCATCATGACCGCCCATTGGGATCTGGCAAGTTGCCGTTGCTGGGTGTGTACTGCTGGACGTGAGGCTGGATGCCGACCGCGAGAGGAATATCAACTGCACCGCGACGGCAACCGGGAGCGGTTTCCTGTGCCGGCGAATGGTTGGGACGCTGAAGACCACCGAACTGTGAACAATCACCCAGCAGGCCGGCGGCGCGACACACCAGCCTCCCAGCGGTAGCCGCCGCGCCTGCTGTTTGAAGGAGAATGACGTGACTCGATACGGAATACTCGCTCAGGGAATGGGCCCTTAGCCAGGAAAGGCCAACCTTTCGGCTGGCCTTTCTGTGTTGACAGATTTTCAATATCGGCTACACTATTTCGTGGGATGGCTCTGTGGTGTGTCTTACGCCTCGCAGTGCCGTCCCTTCATTTTTGGGTGGCACCGCATAACCTGAGAGGGGAATAGCGTGGCCACACTCTTAATCCACGTCGACGAAATCGTCGCCGAATTCAAATCCGCATTCGCGGACAAAGTCATCACGGCCCGAGAGGCGATGACTCTTGCAGGCACAATCGTCGAAGCCGCGAAATGTGCCTATGAAAAACTGGTCGACAAGACGCAGTTTTCCGCTCTGGTCGCTGAAGCCGAGGAACTCTACGACCGGCTGGTCGACGCCGAGAAATTCGACATCCCCAGGTGCCCGGAATTCGCTGAGAAACTGGCGGTGTCCCTCGGGAGGCAGGCCATTCGACCGGCGCTGGAACGCCTCGCCACGGCTCTGGACGAGGTGCTGTGATGAGCATGTCGACCACGGTGTTCGACGATCTCAGAAACGCGTACGAGATCGCTGATGACGAGGACTTCGGCAAGTTCAACGTCGACAACCCGACAAATGGTTTGCGGGTATCGTGGTACTACAAGCAGGATGCGGAGTACGCGAAGGAATGGCGTGAAAAATCGGCTCGCGACTTGGCTCCCTATTCTGGAATTCTCGCGTTGGCCCCCGGCAAGAACACCGGACACGAAGGCGACATTGAGGATTTCGTTGTGGTGGTTGATCGGTATCCGACCGAGAAATGTTGGCCAGAAACAGACTGGGTCACTCTCGCCAGGCTGTTGTCCAACAAGGATCTTGTGGAGGTATTCGCGAAATGACCCTCACCCCGCTCCAATGGCTCGGCCTCGCCATCATGGCCGTCGGTGCCCTGGTGTACGCGTGGCCGCGACTCCGGGCTCTGATCCCGACGCGTACCAGCCAGCCAGCCGTTGACTCCATGGACGATCTGCTCGACCGTATGGGCCGCCTAGCCGCACTCCAGGCGGACCTTGAGGCCCGCGGGCACACCGACGAAGCCGACATGGCCGGTTCGTGGTACTCGCTCCTACGCGATCCTGTACGCGACCAGGAGGCACGGCAGCCATGAGACACACAACGCTAGCACTTCTGCTGCTCACTGGCGGTGCCCTCCTGGTCGCTTCCCCGGCGATCCAGATCCCGTGGCCGTGGCAGGCACCAGCACCGATTCCGACCCCGCAGCCATCCGCAGTCGCAGCGGTGTATCTGATCCACGAATCCGCAGATGGCAACCCGGCCATGACCGCCATCAAAGCCGACCTCGCGTGGAAGGCTGCTCTGGACAGCAACAGCATCCGCTGGCTGATTGCCGACGACGATGCTGCGGAAAAGAGCCTGCCCAACGTGGTGGCTCTGGCGAGGAAACATGGGCTGCCGGCGGTGGTGTGGGTAGATGCCGCTGGGCTCGGAGCGGCGAAAGCCTGTCCGCAGACACCCGCTGAAATGCTCGCGTTACTGCGGGAGATCGGAGCGGCGAAATGAGCTATTACATCGATTTCGATGGTCTCCGAGTTCCCGATGAGTGGGATGAATACCGCGTGCTGGACGAAGACGACGGCGTCTGGCGAATGTGCGGGTTACTCCCGAGGGAGTTGCCTGTCGGTCGCCTCGTGCCTGAGTGGTTCGAAACGAACGAAACATGCCCGCCGATTCCCAGGGCCCAGTGGCAATCCACGCCGGACATGCGGCCCTACGAGTGGCACAATCGCTACCAAAATGGGTATCCGGCCTGTTGCCTCTGCTCGATCTGCGGCGCGGTGGAATTCCTGCTCGCACGGGACGGTCGAGAGAAAACGCCGTTAGACTGGCACAGGCTCTGGGTCGAAACGACAGGCGGTCGTGGCGGCTGTGCGGTCGATAGTGCGTTGTGGCACGCGATGACGCAGGGCATCCCGATCAAGAATAGCACAGATCGAATCCTCGTCACCGAAGCATGGGATGTGCCGACTCTCGAAGGGTTCGCCTCCGGCATCCAGGCTGGTGCAATGGCGGTCGGCTGCCACGATGTTCATGCCGAATGCGTCGTGGGGCTCGAAATCCAAAACGGCACGCCATACGTCCAGATGGTAAATTCCCACTACCATGGCGAGAAAGCGGATCGAAACTGGCACCTGTTCCGGTTGGATCGCATTGAACTGCGTGCCTACGGGGCGATGCTGATTCGTGAGGTCCAGGTCAGGACGGTAGGACAGTTGATCGACGCGAAAGGATAGGCATGAAGAAATACACCCTCCCACTCCTTCTGCTCCTAACCGGCTGCACCGCCACCCCCGACTGCCTGCCTGATTGCACGCCTGTAAGCTCCACCCTGCCCTCCCACGACACCGGAGAACTGTCATGTCCGGTTCCGAGTATTACGCCCGCTATTGTGCCGCCCGCTCCCGCGATTTCTGCCGCGAGTCCCTCGATCTCGTCGACGCCTACCGCCACGCTTCCGGCGTCTCCTGGAGTGTTGCCGGCAAAAAGCGTCGTGAGCAGATCGCCCGTATCGTCCTGCACGAGTGGGAGATGCTATGCCCCCAGCTCACCGCCCTACCAGCCAGTACTGCGCCGGGGGATTTTCGGCAGGCGTTGACGGCGAACGTCCGGCGGCGAATCCGGCAGGAGGTCGGGTTCGTCTGGTGGCTACCGATTGCGTACGCGGTGGCCGAAATCATCATCAGACTCTTTATTCAGCGGTGGCTAAGCCGATGAGCGACGAACACGAAATCACAAGGATTCACTCACGGCTTGACGCCACCAATTCCACGTTGACTGAGG
>JAGWUW010000119.1 GCA_028868235.1 Betaproteobacteria bacterium
TGGCCTGCAAGTACGACAAGCCGGTGCGCATCGGCGTGAACTGGGGCAGCCTCGACCAGGAACTGCTGGCCCGCATCATGGACGAAAACAGCAAGCGTACCGACCCGCTCGATGCGACCGAAATGATGCGCCACGCCATGGTCACCTCGGCCCTCGAATCGGCCGCCAAAGCCGAAGAGGTCGGTTTGGCTGGCGAAAAGATCATCCTGTCGTGCAAGGTCTCCAGCGTGCAGGACCTGATCGCCATCTATCGCGAACTGTCCAAGCGTGGCGACTACGCGCTGCACCTGGGCCTGACCGAGGCCGGCATGGGCTCCAAGGGTATCGTCGCCTCGACGGCAGCCTTGTCCGTGTTGCTGCAGGAAGGCATCGGCGACACCATCCGCGTGTCGCTGACTCCGGAGCCGGGCGGTTCGCGCACCCAGGAAGTCATCGTCGCCCAGGAAATCCTGCAGACCATGGGCCTGCGCGCCTTTACCCCGATGGTTGCGGCTTGTCCCGGTTGTGGCCGGACGACCAGCACCTTCTTCCAGGAACTGGCCGGCGAGGTGCAGGATTTCGTGCGCGCCAGGATGCCGGAGTGGAAGTTGCACTACGACGGCGCCGAGAACATGACGCTGGCCGTCATGGGCTGCATCGTCAATGGCCCGGGCGAGTCGAAGCACGCCAATATTGGCATCTCGCTGCCGGGCACAGGTGAGGCCCCGTCGGCACCGGTCTACGAAGATGGGATCAAGACCGTGACGCTGAAGGGCGACAACATCGCCAGCGAATTCAAGGACATCATCGAGCGCTACGTCCAGCGCACCTACAAGAAGAAACTGCAAGCATGAGTCAAACCCTCCAGTCCGTGCGCGGGATGAACGATATCCTGCCGGACGAAGCCGAATTTTGGGAGCTGTTCGAGGACACTATCCGTTCGTGGTTGAAGGCCTACGGCTATCGCCCGATCCGCATGCCTATCGTCGAACCGACGCCGCTCTTCAAGCGCGCCATCGGCGAAGTGACCGACATCGTCGAGAAGGAAATGTATTCCTTCGAAGATAGCCTGAATGGGGAGCAACTGACGCTTCGCCCGGAAGGCACGGCCGGTTGCGTGCGTGCTGTCATTCAGCACGGGTTGGCCAACCAGGCCCCGCGGCGTCTTTATTACATCGGCCAGATGTTCCGCCACGAACGGCCGCAAAAGGGGCGCTATCGGCAGTTCCATCAGGTCGGCGTGGAGTCCATAGGCTTTGCCGGGCCGGACATCGACGCCGAAATGATCCTGATGGGGGCTCGCCTGTGGGCTGACCTCGGTCTCGACGGCATCGAGTTGCAAATTAATAGTCTTGGCCAGCCGGAAGAGCGTGCACAGCATCGTGCGGCACTGATTGCTTATTTCGAAGAGAATGCCGAGATTCTCGACGAGGACGCCAAACGCCGCCTGTACACTAACCCGCTACGTATCCTCGACACCAAGAACCCAGCCCTTCAGGACATGTGTGCCGCTGCGCCGAAGTTGATCGACTATCTTGGTGAAGCGTCGCTGGCCCACTTTGAAGGTGTGCAGCGTGTGCTACGTGATGCCGGCGTGCCATTCGTTGTCAATCCTCGTCTGGTGCGTGGCCTTGACTACTACAACCTGACCGTTTTTGAATGGGTCACTGACAAGCTTGGTGCACAGGGCACCGTGTGTGCAGGTGGCCGCTATGACGGTCTGGTCGAGCAGTTGGGGGGCAAACCGACGCCGGCCTGCGGTTTCGCTATGGGCGTCGAGCGCCTGATTGCGCTGATCAAGGAATCAGGCGGTGAACCGACAAATCCTGCCCCTGACGTCTACCTTGTGCATCAAGGCGTTGACGCTTCCCGCCTGGCCTTCCGTGTTGCCGAAGGACTGCGTGATCAGGGTATCAACGTGTTATTGCATTGTGGTGGTGGCTCCTTCAAGTCGCAGATGAAGAAGGCGGATGGCAGCGGCGCCACTTTCGCTGTCGTTATTGGCGACGATGAGGCGGTAAGTGGCGAGGCGCAACTAAAATCACTGCGCGAAGACGGCGTGGCACAACGTAAACTGAAAGTCGATGATCTGGCTGAAGCCATCATCGGCCAACTGATTGATTCGGACGAAGAGGAATAAGCAGCATGGCGCATTACGACCTCGAAGAACAAGAACAGATTGACACCCTGAAAACCTGGTGGAAGATGTATGGCAACCTCGTTACCGGGGTTGTCATGGCCGCGTCGCTGACTGTCGTTGGTTGGCAGGGCTGGAACTGGTATCAGGGCGGACAATCGGCCAAGGCAGCAGCAATCTATGGCCTGCTTGAGCAGGCCGCCGCTGTTGGCGATGCTCAGAAAGTGAAGGCCGCAGCAGGCGAGCTAGCCGAGAAATTTGGGCGGACCACCTATGCCTCGCTGGGTGCCATGCTTGCTGCCAAACAGTCTTTTGATGCCGGGGATCTGAAAACAGCCAAGACCCAACTTGCTTGGGTCGCCGAAAATGGTAAGAACGAAATTCGTGATCTGGCTCGCCTGCGTTTGGCAGCTGTACAACTGGACGAGCAGGCTTATGATGAAGCCTTGAAACAACTCGAATCCAGCCATGCCGCTGCATTCGATCCGCGCTTCCTCGAACTGAAGGGGGATATTCTGACTGCCCAGGGCAAGAAGGCTGATGCCCGCGCCGCCTACAAGGCTGCACTTGATAAGTTTGCCGACAAACCGTTGGCCGGTCGTGAATTACTGCAACAGAAGCTCGATAGCCTAGGTGAGGCTGCATGATGTCGCGACGCCTTATTTTCCTGTTTGCCGCTGCAGGCTTGTTGTTGAGTGCTTGTGCAACCATTTCCGATGGTCTGGATGCAATCAACCCGTTCGCCAGTTCTGCCCCCAAAATGCAGTCGTTACCGCCCTTGGTGCCGACAGCCGATGTACGTGCTACTTGGTCGGTCAATGTCGGTAAGTCTGGTGACTACGCCTTCACCCCTGCTGTTGTCGACGGTGATGTTTATGCTGCCAGCGCGAAGGGGACTATCAGTCGAATAAGGGATGGCAAGACGGTGTGGAAGATTGATGCCGGTCAGCCGTTATCAGCCGGTGTAGGGGCAAATGGCAAGCTGGTTGTAGTCGGGACGCCGAAAGGTGACGTTCTCGCATTTTCAGCCGAGGATGGAAAAGCCTTGTGGAAAACCAAGGTATCGAGTGAAGTGCTGGCCACTCCAGTGGTTGGTGACGATGGTGTCGCCGTGAAGAGCGGTGATAACCAGGTTTTCCTGTTCGATTCGGTTGATGGGGGGCGCAAGTGGGCCTATCAGCGCGCAACGCCACCGCTGTCGGTGCGCAGTGCCGGCTCGCCGGTCTTCGCCGACCGTTACCTCTTTGTGGGCTACCCAGGAGGTAAGTTGGTAGCCCTCTCCCAGCAGAACGGAGCGCCAGTCTGGGAAGGTGCCGTCGCTTCGCCCAAAGGGGCAACTGAACTTGATCGTGTAGCTGACGTTGTCGCCATGCCGGTCGTCGATGGCCGCCAGATTTGTGCCGTTGCTTTTCAGGGTAGGGTCGCCTGCTTCGACATGGAGCAGGGCGGTGCCATGGTCTGGTCGCGCGATATTTCGTCGGTCAGCGGAATGGTTATGGATGGCCGTTATCTATTTATCACCGACGACAAGGGTATTGTCTATGGTCTCGATCGCTTGTCCGGTAGCAGCCTGTGGAAGCAGGACAAGCTGAAGGGTCGCCGCCTGTCTGCGCCAACCATCCGTCGTGGCCTGGTGGTCGTAGCAGATGGCGAGGGGATCGTTCACTTCCTATCTCGTGACGATGGCAGCTTCGCAGCACGCCAGAAAACCGATGGCACGCCGGTTCGCGCGCCGCTGCAAATGCTTGGCTCCTCCGTCCTGGTCCAGACCACAGGTGGCGAAGTGAGCGCATTCGAGGTGCAATGAAACCTACGCTCGTTCTGGTTGGTCGGCCCAATGTCGGCAAGTCCACACTATTCAACCGTCTGACCAAGTCGCGTGACGCCATCGTGGCCGATTTGCCAGGTTTGACCCGCGATCGTCACTACGGTCATGGGAAGCTGGGCAAGAAGCCTTATCTGGTCGTGGACACGGGCGGCTTTGAACCCCTGGTCAAAGACGGCATTCTGCACGAAATGGCGCGTCAGACCGAGCAGGCTATCGCTGAGGCTGATGCTGTCATTTTTGTGGTTGATGGTCGTACCGGTCTGACACCGCACGACAAGGAAATTGCCAACAAGCTGCGCCGTATCGACCGTCCCGTCTTCGTCGCGGTCAACAAGGCCGAAGGGATGAATGCCGGGATGGTCGAGGCAGATTTCCATGAGTTGGGTCTGGGCGAACCGAATGCTATTTCCGCCGCTCACGGTGAAGGCGTGCGCGGACTGGTCGAAATGGCCTTGGAAAGCTTTCCCGAACCGGAAGACGACGAGTGGCACACAGATGCCGTGCGCGTTGCCATTGTCGGCCGGCCGAATGTCGGCAAGTCAACCCTGATCAATACGCTGCTTGGCGAAGAGCGTGTCATCGCCTTCGATGCGCCGGGTACTACTCGCGATTCCATCGAGATCGATTTCGAACGTGGCGGGCGCAAGTACGTGCTCGTCGATACCGCCGGCATGCGCAAGCGGGGCAAGGTTTTCGAGGCGATCGAAAAATTCTCGGTGGTAAAAACGCTGAAATCGATTGAGGATGCTAACGTCGTCATCCTGATGGTCGATGCCCAGGCCGACGTTTCCGATCAGGATGCCCACATTGCAGATTTCATTGTGCAGTCGGGGCGGGCGCTGGTCGTTGCGGTCAACAAGTGGGATGGTCTGGATTCGTATACCCGCGAGCAGACGCGGCAGATCCTGCAACGCAAGCTGAAATTCCTCGAGTTCGCCAAGTTCCACTTCATCTCGGCACGAGAGAACATCGGCCTTGAAAATCTCTTCAAGTCGGTCGATGCGGCCTATTCGGCTGCCATGGCCAAGATGTCCACGCCGCGCCTGACGCGCGTGCTGATCGATGCCGTGGCCAAGCAAGCACCGGCCAAACACAACATGTTCCGGCCGAAGCCGCGCTACGCCCACCAAGGCGGTTCCAATCCGCCGATCATCGTCGTGCACGGCAATGCGGTTGACCACATCACCGACAGCTACCGCCGTTATCTCGAGCATACCTTCCGCGAAGCGTTCAAGTTGCAGGGAACGCCCTTGCGCATCCAGTTTGTGGCGGCAAAGAACCCATTTGCCGACAAAGACAAGAAATAATCTGCAAATTTTTTGGCATCACCCCCCGAATTTGGGTACATTAGGACCCTCATAACAACTACCACCATGGAGTCCACACCATGAGCAACAAAGGGCAACTGTTACAAGACCCCTTCCTCAACGCTCTCCGTCGGGAGCATGTCCCAGTGTCTATTTATCTGGTGAACGGCATCAAACTGCAGGGCCAGGTTGAGTCTTTCGACCAATACGTCGTTTTGCTCAAGAACACGGTTACCCAGATGGTTTACAAGCACGCCATTTCCACTGTGGTGCCTGCCCGTCCGGTCAATCTCCAGCAGGAACAGGCGGCCGAATAATCTGCCCCTGTTCAGCACCCCGCCGTTCTGGCGGGGCTGCGCTTCTCTCTCCCGGAAACGCCCATGAATGAACGACCAGCCGCCGGTGAACGCGCGGTGATCGTTCAGCTCGACTTCGGCCAGCTCGATCTTGAAGATCAACTGGAGGAGGTTCGTCTGCTTGCCGAGTCGGCAGGCGCCATCGTGGCAGCAGAAGTTCGCGGGAGACGCCAGAGTCCTGACCCCAAAACCTATGCCGGTAAGGGCAAGGTGGATGAAATTGGTGAAATGCTGACTGCCGGTGACGCTGATCTGGTGATTTTTAATCACGATCTGTCGCCAGCACAGCAGCGTAACCTTGAGCGGGCATTGAAATGCCGTGTCATTGACCGAACCAGCCTGATTCTCGATATCTTTGCCTTGCGTGCGGCCAGTGCCGAGGGCAAGCTACAGGTCGAATTGGCGCAGCTTGAGCATCTGTCGACCCGACTGGTGCGTGGCTGGACCCATCTTGAACGGCAGCGGGGGGGTATCGGCATGCGCGGCCCGGGTGAAAAGCAGCTGGAAACAGACCGCCGCCTGTTGGGTAATCGCGTCAAATTGCTGAAGGACAGGCTGGCTAGATTAAGCCGCCAGCGCGGTGTGCAGCGCAAGGCGAGAATGCGCGGCGACGTGCTCAGCGTTTCACTGGTCGGCTATACCAATGCAGGCAAGTCGACCTTATTCAATGCCCTGACGCATGCAGGGGTTTATGCGGCCGACCAGTTGTTTGCGACGCTTGATACGACGTCACGTAAGCTGTGGGTCGCTGGCGCAGGAAATATCGTCATTTCCGATACGGTTGGTTTCATACGTGACCTACCTCACTCACTGGTCGACGCGTTTCATGCAACGCTGGAAGCGGCGACCGATGCCGATGTCTTGCTGCACGTGGTCGATAGCGCCAGCCATGCCCGGGATGAGCAAATGAGCGAGGTCAACAAGGTCCTGGCAGAAATTGGCGCCGACCGTGTTCGACAGGTAGTAGTCTGGAATAAGATTGATCTGACCGATGCTTCACCGGGAGTCGAGGTGGACGAGTATGGTAATATCGCGCGCGTTCGTGTCAGTGCGCGCTCCGGTGAAGGACTCGATCTGCTGCGCGAATCGTTGGCCGAATATGCGCGCGCCAAGGCCGAAGCCCGACAGAAAGCGTTGGATCAGGCTGAACGCGAAGCTCAAAACGACTACATTAATTGAATCCCCAATATTCATGATTCCGACCATAGGTATTTTCATGTCGCTCAATGACCCGCAGTGGGGCAATCGTGGTGGCGATGATGGCGAAAAGCCGGGTAATAACGGCCCGCGTCGTCCCAATGACGGCCCTCCCGATCTGGAAGATCTCTGGCGTGACTTCAACCGCAAACTGAACGGCATGTTCGGCAACAAGCGGGGTGGCGGCGGAGGAAATGGCGGCGGCGACGGCCCGCGCATGCCGCAGATCGATTTCAATCCGCGTTTCCTGGGTGGAGGCATCGGCTTGCTGCTCGGCCTGGCGGCGATCGTCTGGCTGGCTTCCGGTTTCTATATTGTGGATGCTTCGCAACGCGGACTGGTCCTCCAGTTCGGCAGTTTCAAGGAAGCGACCGAGCCCGGTCTGCGCTGGCGCCTGCCCTATCCGATCCAGTCGCACGAACTGGTCAACCTGACCGGCGTGCGCACCATCGAAATCGGTTATCGCGGCAGCGAGCGCAACAAGGTGCTCAAGGAAGCCCTGATGCTGACCGATGACGAAAACATCGTGAATATCCAGTTCGCCGTGCAATACATCCTCAAGGATCCGGTCGAGTACCTGTTCAACAATCGTTCGCCGGACGAGGCGGTGATGGGTGCCGCCGAGACGGCCGTGCGCGAGATCGTCGGCAAGAGCAAGATGGACTTCGTGCTTTACGAAGGCCGTGAGCAGATCGCCAACCAGGCCTCCAAGCTGATGCAGGATATTCTCGACCGCTACAAGAGCGGCATCCTGATTTCCAAGGTCACGATGCAGAATGCCCAGCCGCCGGAACAGGTGCAGGCGGCCTTCGACGATGC
>JAGWUW010000120.1 GCA_028868235.1 Betaproteobacteria bacterium
GGGATGGCAGGCCGGGATAAAAGACACGCCCGACTTTCGGGTGAGCTTCCAGCCAGGCAGCCAGCCGGGCCGCGTTGGCAGCTTGCGCCTCAACGCGCAGCTTGAGGGTTTCAAGCCCTTTGAGCAGCACCCAGGCGTTGAAGGCGGAGAGGGTCGGGCCGGCCGTGCGCAGGTACTTGAAGACTTCCTCGGTCAGTTTCTTCGGACCGCACACGGCCCCGCCGAGGACGCGGCCTTGGCCGTCAATGTACTTGGTCGCCGAATGGATGACGAGGTCGGCGCCCATTTCCAGGGGTTTTTGCAGGATGGGCGTGCAGAAACAGTTATCGACAGCAAGCAAGATGCCCTTGGCGTGGGCGATAGCAGCCAGCGTACGGATGTCGGCGATCTCAGTCAGCGGGTTGGACGGCGTTTCCAAGAAAAACAGCTTGGTTTCCGGACGGATCGCCGCATCCCAAGCCGCCGGATCGGTATGCGACACGAAGGTCGTCGTGATGCCGGTACGCGATAGAATGTTGTTGAACAGCTGCACCGTGGCGCCGAACAAGCTGTTCGAGGCGACGATGTGATCGCCCTGCTTGAGGTGTGCCAGCACCGCAGCCATGATGGCAGCCATGCCGCTGGCCGTAGCCACGCAATCTTCCGCACCTTCGAGAGCGGCAAGGCGCTCCTCGAACATGGTCACCGTCGGGTTGGAGAAACGGGCGTAGACGTTGCCCTCCTCCTCACCGGAGAAGCGCCGGGCAGCCTGCGCGGCGCTCTGGAAGACGAAGCTGGAGGTAAGGTACAGCGCTTCAGCATGCTCACCGAACTGGCTGCGCTCCTGGCCTGCACGCACAGCCAGCGTTTCCGGGAAATACCCTGAGGTAGCGTCAAACTTGGTCATTACTCTTGCCCGCCATTGGCTAGGCCGAGCACCATCTGCTCGGAAGAACGACCGTCCCCGTCGTCATCGCTCTTCGCCGGCTTGCCGCCACGCTTGCCTTCGACGGCGTCAAGGTAATAACTATCGATGTCGCCAGTGATGTAGCAACCGTCGAAGCAGGACGCATCGAACACCGTCAGGTCGGAACGCAGATTGGTGATCGACTGTTTCAGCGCCTCGATATCCTGATAGACCAGCGCATCGGCACCAATCTCAGCAGCGATCTGGGCATCGGTACGGCCGGTGGCGATCAGCTCGGCACGGGTCGGCATGTCGATGCCGTACACGTTCGGGAAACGTACCGGAGGTGCGGCGGACGCGAAATACACCTTCACGGCGCCGGCGGCTCGCGCCATCTCGACGATCTCGTGGCTGGTCGTGCCACGCACGATGGAGTCATCGACGAGCAGCACGCGTTTACCCTTGAACTCCTGGCCAACGGTATTCAGTTTCTGGCGTACCGACTTCTTGCGCATGGCTTGGCCAGGCATGATGAAGGTCCTGCCGACGTAGCGGTTCTTGACGAAGCCTTCGCGGAACGGGATGCCCAGCGCCTGGGCGAGTTGCATGGCGGAGGGGCGGCTAGAGTCGGGAATCGGGATGACGACATCGATTTCGTCGACCGGGATCTGCTTCCTGACCTTCTCGGCCAGTAGTTCGCCCATGGCCAGACGGGCTTCGTAAACGGACACGCCGTCGATCACGGTATCCGGACGGGCCAGGTAAACGTATTCAAAAATGCAAGGGGCGTACATTGGCTGCTGCGCGCATTGGCGGGCATGCAACTGGTGATTGAGGTCGATGAAGATCGCCTCACCCGGTTCGATATCGCGCACCATCTGGAAGCCTAGCGTGTCGAGGGCGACAGATTCGGAGGACACCAAATACTCCATGCCTTCCGCCGTCTGATTCTGGCCATAGACTAGCGGACGGATACCGTGCGGATCGCGAAAAGCGAGTAGGCCATAACCGGCGATCAGCGCAACTACGGCGTAGGCGCCACGACAGCGACGATGCACGCCGGCAACCGCCTGGAAGATGCTGTCGACGTCGAGTTCGTAACCATGTGCAGCGGACTGCAGCTCGTGCGCCAGCACGTTGAGCAGGACTTCCGAGTCGGAATTGGTGTTGATGTGCCGGCGATCCATCCGGAACATCTCTTCCTTCAATTGCTCGGCGTTCGTCAGATTGCCGTTGTGGCCGAGCACAATACCGAAGGGCGAATTGACATAGAAGGGCTGAGCCTCTGCAAAATTGTAGGCAGAGCCGGCAGTCGGATAACGTACGTGGCCGATACCCCAGTTACCCGGAAGGGCACGCATATTGCGGGTACGGAAGACGTCGCGCACTAGGCCCGGCCCCTTGTGCAGGTGGAAGGTGTTTCCTTCCGCCGTTGCAATGCCGGCCGCATCCTGGCCACGGTGCTGGAGCACCATCAGACCGTCGTAAAGCAGCTGGTTGACCGGCGTTGTCGCCATTACACCGAGAATCCCGCACATATTTTTTCCTGCCTAACTAAATCGAATTCGTTTTGCCAAATCGTCCGGCAACCATGATTTGGTCGCCAGTACGGCTGTTTCCAGGGGTGCCGACAACATCGCCTGTCGCCACCAAGATTGAGCTGGCGCAGAGGTCATGCCACCGAGACCAACCAGCACCATGCACACCAGAACGCCGCGCACTAGACCGAAGAGCATACCGAGAAAGCGATCGGAGACGGAAAGCCCCAAGGCTTTGACCATGCTCTTGACCAGCATTCTGAACAATGCCATTACCACCAGCACACCGACAAAAATCACCACGCAACCGGCCAGTGTCCTCAAAGCTGGATCAGACACGCCAGCGAACACCGAGGTTCCAACCCATGCACCAAACTTGATCGCCGCAAAAATCGCCAGAACCCAGGCCACCAGGGAAATGATCTCGCCGACCACGCCGCGCCACAAACCAAAAACCAGGGAGACACCGACGATGCCGAGGGCAACGTAGTCGAATCCGGTCATGGCTTGGCTGCAACCACCCCGGAAACGCCAATGCGCTGCATTTTCTCCAGCGCCTTATCGGCTGCTTCGCGATTCGGAAACGGGCCGGCCCTCACCCGCGTTTTCTTGCCCTGGGGCGTATCGAGCGGCTCGCTAAACGTCTTGATTCCCTGTTCAGATAGCTTTGCTTTCAAGGTTTTAACATTCGCCTCGTTCGAGAATGCCCCAATCAGGACGAGGTATTCCCCTGCCCTGGCAGCCGGCTTGCTGTCATTACCCTTAGCATCCGACTGACCGGCCAGGATAGCAGCGGCACGCTTAGCATCTGCCGCCTTCGGTTTTTCGATTACTTTCTCGACTGGCTTATCAGCCGTCTTGATCGCAGGCTTTTCTGCTACCTTTTCTGCTTTCTGTGCCAACTTTTCACTCGGCTTATCCGCAGCCTTGTCAGTCACCTTGCTGTCCTTGACCGTATCCAGCACACGCGCAGTAGGTTTGACCTCGGGAACAACGGCAACTGCAGGCGGAGGGCTGTCAGCAGGTATCACGACCGGTTTTTCAATGGTTTTTTCCGGCGCTTTCTCGGCCGGTGCCACCGCAAATTTAGGCACGAACGGCTTCTCATCCTGCCCTGGAATGCGTATCTCGACATCCTGAACCGCTTGATGCGGCTCACGATCCATCACCATGGGTAAAACCAATGCCACCACGGACACAAAGAAGATTGCCCCGACCAAACGGCGGCGGGCGCGTTTCTTGAGGTTCAACTGAGCGTCGTTGTCGTCCATGATCAGGCTTTTTTCCCGAGCGCTTCAAGCGCTCCAGCTACCGTATAGAAGGATCCAAAGGCCAGAATTCTATCACTTTCAGAGGCTTGCCCCTTGGCCGCCAGCATCGCTTCCCGAGCCGAGGCATGGCAAACCACCTCACCGCCCAACCCTGCCATCACAATGATTCTAGCCAATGATTCAGCCGAGGTTCCGCGCACACCACCCAAGGTGGCAGCATGCCAGATATCGACCTTGCCCTTTAGGGGCGCTAGCGCCCCCGCGATATCCTTATCGCTCAACATACCAACCACTGCCAGCGTGCGATCGAAGAATCCCATGCTCGATAAATTGTCCGCCAATACTTTGACAGCTTGGGGATTGTGCCCAACGTCCAGCACAATCGCCGGCTTGCCCGGAACTACCTGAAAGCGCCCAGCCAGCTCGGTCTCTATCAGGCCAGGACGGATAGCCTGCATGGTCACCGGCAGTTTGTCGGAAATAGCATCCAGTGCAGCCAGTACGACAGCCGCGTTGAACAGCTGCGTCGTTCCGCGCAAGCCGGGGTAAGCCAGAGCGCGTTTGAGCAGCTGCTCGCCGGAACGGCACCACCAGCGCCATTGCAGTCGGTTTTCACCGGTTTCTGCTGCCGGGCGCTCGAAACCGAAATCGCGTCCAATCAGATGCAGGTCGGCACCAATGGCCGCTGCGTGATCGAGCAAGCGTTGTGGCGGATTGGGGTCGGCACAGAAAGCCGGTTTGCCGCTACGGTAAATACCGGCCTTTTCGAAACCGATCGATTCGCGGTCCGGACCCAGCCAGTCGGTGTGGTCGAGAGCCACCGTGGTAACGATGGAAACGTCCGGCTCATAAGCATTGACAGCATCCAGGCGCCCGCCAAGCCCAACTTCGAGAATCGCTGCCTCGACCTTGGCTTCTGCGAACACCTCCCAGGCGGCCAACGTGCCGAACTCGAAATAGGTCAGCGCAATCGCTTCACCATCTGACCCAGCCTTCTGCCGCGCGGCCTCGACACGCGAAAAAGCGGCACACAAGGCTTCATCGCTCACCGGGTTACCGTTCAGGCGAACCCGTTCGTTGTAGGCCATCAAGTGAGGCGAGGTGTAGCAGCCGACCCTGTAACCGGCACGGTCGATGATGTTTTCGAGATAGGAGCAAGTCGACCCCTTGCCGTTGGTGCCGCCGATAATGATTACCGGGCAGTGCTGCGTTTGTCCGAGAGCATGCTTGACACGGATGATGCGATCCAACCCGAGCTCAATACCGGCCTGTCCTTTGGGGTGCAGGTTTTCGAGGTGTTGCAGCCAATCTTCGAGAGTTTTCAAGCGGCAGCCGGCAGTTTTTGCAAAAGAGCGAGCACGCGCGCTACCTGATTGCGCATATCGCGACGGTCAACGATCATGTCGATGGCGCCCTTTTCGAGGATGAACTCGGAACGTTGGAAACCTTCCGGCAGTTTCTCGCGCACCGTCTGCTCGATCACGCGCGGGCCGGCAAAACCGATCAGTGCCTTGGGTTCGGCAATCACGACATCGCCGACAAAGGCAAAGGATGCCGAAACTCCGCCCATGGTCGGATCTGTCAGGATGGAGATGAACGGCAGGCCGGCCTCCGACAGCTTGGTCAGAGCAGCGGTGGTCTTGGCCATCTGCATCAGCGAGAACAGCCCTTCCTGCATACGGGCGCCACCGGAAGCTGTGATGCAAATGAAGGGCATTTTCTGCTCAACGGCGTTCTGTACCCCACGCACGAAACGCTCGCCAAGTACGGAACCCATCGAGCCGCCCATAAAGTCGAACTCAAAGGCCGCAGCGACAACCGGCATGGTCTTGATGCCCCCCTGCATGACAACCAGCGAATCGCTTTCACCAGTTGCCACATTGGCTTCCATCAAGCGATCAGGATACTTCTTCGAATCCTTGAACTTCAGGCTGTCCACCGGGACGACTTCCGCACCGATCTCGAAACGACCTTCCGCATCGAGCAACATATCGAGACGCTGGCGGGCGTTCAGGCGATTATGGTGCCCGCACTTGGGGCAGACCTGCATGTTATTTTCAAGGTCGGTTGCGTAGAGCACTGCCTCGCACGACGGACACTTGCTCCACAGCCCCTCAGGCAGGTTGCCACGACGCTGTGTGCCTTGCTCGCGCTTGATCTTCGGAGGCAACAGTTTGGTTAGCCAACTCATTTTTTCACCTCATCCACACCGCGACGAATATCCGCTACCAGCGCCTTGACGTTGGAACAGGCGGTTTCAGCGGTTGATTTTTCAATTTCTTCAATAATCCGGCTGCCGACGACCACTGCATCGGCAAAGGCCGCGATACGCGACGCCGTCGCAGCATCTCGAATGCCGAAACCGACGCCAACCGGCAAGCCGGTCTTCTCGCGAATAGCCGGCAGCCGCTCGGCCACCGCATCGACATTCAGGGCGCCAGAACCGGTCACACCGGCCAGCGAAACATAATAGACATAGCCACTGGCAATCGTCGCCACCTGGGCAATACGTTCCGGACTTGATGTCGGTGCGATCAGGAATATCGGGTCCAGGCCATGTGCCTTCATCGTGGCGCCGAAATTCTCAGCCTCCTCGGGCGGGTAATCGACCACCAGAACGCCGTCAACGCCGGACTGGGATGACTTCTCGGCAAAACGATCCAGCCCCATAGCTTCGATCGGATTGGCATAACCCATCAGGACCACCGGTGTCTTGTCATCAACCGTACGGAAGGTAGTAACCAATTGCAGCACTTTGCGCAGCGTCATGCCGCGTGCCAAGGCGCGCTCGGAAGCGCGCTGGATGGTCGGACCATCAGCCATCGGATCGGAGAAGGGAACGCCTAGCTCAATCACGTCAACACCCGCCTCGACGAGGGCGTGCATCAGCGGCACAGTCAGGTCCGCACAGGGATCACCGGCGGTAATGAAAGGAATCAGTGCCTTGCGGCCCTCGCCATTCAGGCGTTCGAAAGCTTTTTGAATGCGCGACATCAGAAGACGATCCCGGATTTTTCGGCCACGGTATGCATATCCTTGTCACCCCGACCGGAGAGGTTGACCAGCAGAATCTTGTCCTTGCTCAGCGTCGGCGCCAGCTTGGCGGCGTAGGCCAGAGCATGGCTGGACTCGAGGGCCGGGATGATACCCTCCAGGCGGCACAGGTTGTGGAAAGCTTCCAGCGCCTCACTGTCCTTGATCGGCACATATTCAGCGCGACCGATATCCTTCAACCAGGCGTGTTCCGGCCCCACCCCCGGGTAATCAAGACCGGCCGAGACGGAATGCGTCTCAATGATCTGACCATCCTCATCCTGCAGCAGGTAGGTGCGGTTTCCGTGCAGCACACCAGGCACGCCAGCAGTCAGCGAAGCTGCGTGCATGCCAGTCTCGATGCCGGATCCAGCAGCTTCGACACCGATCAGGCGAACACCCTCGACATCAATGTAGGGGTAGAAAATGCCCATCGCGTTGGAACCACCACCGACCGCAGCAATCACGGCATCCGGCTGACGGCCGGCCATTTCCGGCATCTGCGTCAGACATTCTTCGCCGATGATTTTCTGGAAATCACGCACCAGCATCGGATAGGGGTGCGGGCCGGCAACCGTACCAATGATGTAGAAAGTGTTGTGGATGTTGGTCACCCAATCGCGCATCGCTTCGTTGAGCGCGTCCTTCAAGGTCTTCGATCCGCTTTCCACGGGTACGACGGTGGCACCGAGCAGTTTCATGCGGTAGACATTGGCCGCCTGGCGCTTGACGTCTTCACTGCCCATATAGACCACGCATTCCATACCGTAGCGAGCGGCGACCGTGGCCGTCGCCACGCCATGCTGGCCAGCGCCGGTCTCAGCAATGACGCGCGGCTTGCCCATGCGCTTGGCGAGCATGGCCTGGCCGATGC
>JAGWUW010000121.1 GCA_028868235.1 Betaproteobacteria bacterium
CAGCTGTACCACCACCGTGTCACCATACTGGTCGGCCACGATGCCCGGCAGGCCATCCGACTCGGCATGGATCAGACGCAGACCCTGCTGCCCCTTCAGTTCGGGCAAAGCCTGGCGACGCGCCACGGCGGCCGCGATGCGGCGCTTGAAAAAAGCGTCATCGACTGACTCTTCCGGATCGAAAGTCCAGAAGCGCGCCCGGATCTGCGAACTGGGGCTATAGGCGGCCCGCCCGAGGATTTTCAGGTTGTCCGACAGCACCTCGACGGTATCGCCTGGCCGCGCCCGCCCTTCCAGTCGTCCGACCGAGCCGGCGAACAGCCACGGATGGCGCTTGAATGACGAACGTTCCTTGCCCGGCAGCAGTATCAGCTGAGCCATGTTTTTCCCGATCTGAAAAGCAAGAAGCCCCGGTTACCTTGCAGCAACCGGGGCTCTAGAAAGCTGGTAACTACTATTCCATGCCCGGATCAAGCGTGACGCGAAGACGAGCCGCAGACAGTGCGAGCAGCACGGCAAGGCGAAGTCGACAAAGTCACGGTTGGTTCGGGCGTGGAATTAGGCGCCCAGGGCCTTGCGGTTACGCTGATGGCACTCGGCAGCGTACATGGTCTTGAACATGGTCTTGCCATCGCCCTTGAACAGGCGCTTGGTGGACTTGGAAACGCAGCGGCGTTCCAGGGAAGAACGGCGGTTACGGTTGATGGCCATGACTAACTCCTTGAATCCGGCGATTTTTCGAAACCGCCAATCATAGTGGGTGGACAGCAAAACGTCAATTCGGGGTTGATTTTTCTGAAGTTTTGGCGCCATCAGGAGAAACGGGCAGTGCCACTGCCGAATCGATCACCGCTACGCGCGGCGACAATGCGTTCAGCGCGATCAGGTGGATCATCTGACTCACCGTCGTGCAGCAATCGCCGAGAACGGATACCTTGTACTTCTCCGCCGCCTTCGAAATGGCCGTGTGGGTAACGCAGTTCTGAGTCATCATGCCGCAGATCAGCAGTTCGTCAGCGCCGAGCATGGCAAGCTCTTGCTCCAGCGACGTGTTGAGAAAACTGTCGGCAAACGATTTGATCACCACGCTGGCATCGGGCGCTGCAGCCCGAATGCGGGGATGAATCTCCACCCCGGCAGTTCCCTGATTGAAGAAGGGCGCGACACCTTTACCCGCATCGGCAAGATGCTGAACCAGAATGACCGGCACGACAGCGGCCCGGGCCCGGGCAATGGCCGACTCCACCTTGTCCAGCGTTGCATCGGCATTCCACAACGGGAATTTGCCGTCGGAAAAATAGTCGTTCTGTACGTCAATCACGATCAACACGCGTTGCGGTGAAAGGCTCATGGTTTGTCTCCGATTGGATGGTGATACCCCATTCTGGAGTGAGCAGGCCCCGCAGAAAAGTGGCCTGAAAGACAATCTACGCTAAGATCAGGCCACACTTATTCCACCGTCAAGAACATGCCCCACGCCATCGCCGTCGTCGCGTTCGACCGGATCAGCCCATTCCATCTGTCCACGCCGTGCGTCGTGTTCGGCGACCGCCACCCCGGGGTTCCGACATTCGATTTCACCGTCTGCGCTGCCGAACCCGGCCCGCTGACGACGACCGCTGGTTTCTCCCTCGTCGTCCCACAGGGCCTAGAGGCACTGGCACGGGCCGACACCATCATCGTACCGAGTTGGCGCAACCCGTCTGAACGACCGCCGGAAACCCTCCTCGACGCCTTGGTGGCTGCCCACCGGCGAGGTGCGCGCATCGTCGGGCTGTGCCTGGGTGCCTACGTACTAGCTGAGGCCGCCCTGCTCGATGGTCGCGCGGCAACGACCCACTGGGCCTACGCCGAAGATTTCGCCAAACGCTACCCCAAGGTCCGTGTCGATGCCGACGTACTCTATCTCGAGGACGGCCAATTCCTGACGTCTGCCGGCACGGCTGCAGCCATCGACTGTTGCCTGCATCTGCTGCGCCAACAATTGGGGGCAGAAATTGCGAACGGCGTAGCGCGCCGGCTGGTCGTTCCGCCCCATCGGCAAGGAGGGCAGGCGCAATTCGTCGAACAACCGGTCACCCCGAATGCGAGCGATGCACGCCTCTCCGGCTTGCTCGACTGGGTACGCGCCCACCTGGATCACAGCCACACCCTGGACAGCCTGGCTGCACGAGCGGTCATGACCCGCCGCACCTTCACCCGGCATTTCCGGCAACTGACCGGAACGACCGTCGGGGCCTGGTTGTTGGCCGAACGACTGGCACTGGCACAGCGCCTGCTCGAATCGAGCGGCCATGCGGTGGATGCTATTTCGGTCATGGCCGGATTCGGCTCCCCGGTTTCGCTGCGCCACCATTTCCATGCGGCTTTTGGCATCTCGCCGGCCGCATGGCGCAAGATGTTCAAGGGCGATTGAACGCCTACTTCGCCTTGGCCCGGGGATGGGCAGCGTCGTACACCTTGGCCAGATGCTGGAAGTCCAGGTGGGTGTACACCTGCGTGGAAGCGATGCTGGCGTGGCCCAGCATTTCCTGCACAGCGCGTAAGTCTCCGGAGGACTGCAATACATGCGACGCGAAGGAGTGGCGCAGCATGTGCGGATGGACGTGAGTCGGCAAACCGAGCTGGCTGGCGCGCCGGGCCAGCCGCGCTTCGACCATACGCGGGCTGATGCGGGCTCCGCGCACGCCGACGAACAGAGCTTTTTCGCCCGGTAAAGCCAGCTCACCGCGCACCTCGCCCCAGGCGGCCAGCGCCTCGCATGCCTTGCTCCCGACCGGCACCAGGCGCAGTTTGCTCCTCTTGCCAAGGACACGAATCTCACCCTCATGCAAGATAGTATCAAGCACCTCGCAATCGAGGGCGACCAGCTCCGCCAGGCGTAAACCGGAGGAGTAGAACAGTTCGAACATCGCCAAGTCGCGTGCCGCCTGGACGGTGTCATCATCCTCCACCGGTTCCAGCAATCTGGCCGTTTCGTCCACCGACAGAGCCTTGGGCAGTAGACGGGGTGACTTCGGCGGGCGAATGCCTTCGCAGGGGTTGGCCTTGATCATCCCGCGCTCGCCCAGCCAGCGGAAAAAGCCGCGCCAGGTCGACAGAAGGCGGGCCAGTGAGCGACCAGCCAGCCCCTGGCCATGCATTTGGGCAACGAAGCGACGAACGTGATGCACCTGCAGGCTGGCGAGCGGGGTATCGCCAGCCGCTATCAGCAGTTTTTCCAGGTCGCGACGGTAATTCGACAGGGTGTGTGGCGACACGCGCCGCTGATCCGACAATTCGGCCAAGTAATCGGCCAGGCGTGGAGCGACGGCCGCCACGGCGGTCACAATACGCTCTTGGTCACCCGGGCCAGGGCAGCGGAGACCATCTCGCCCAGACGTTCAAGATAGAGCGTCCCCATGTCGGCGTAGAAACGCTGAGCATCCTCGCTGCCGAGCGCAATCATGCCAATCGTGCCGCCACCGTTGCGCAGCGCGATCAGTGCTTGTGAGCGAATGTGCGAAGCATGTTCCCCGAACCACGAAGCCGTGCCGAAACCTGCCGTCGACCCACAGTACGGGCGAGCCAAGGTTTCGGCAAAGACCTGCAGCTCCTCGCTAACTGCGGCAAATTCAGGCAGATCCTCGATACCTTCCGGCTTGTCCCATAGACGCAACGCTACATGCGGCACTGAAAAGTCGTCTCGCAGGTGGAAATTGAGCAGATGGATGACCGCCTGGAAAGTTTCGGCCGCAATCAGGGCCACCGCCAGACGATGCACCTTCTCGCTGATGGCATCGTTCTCCTCGCCAAAGGCAATCAATTCGGCCAGTTTGTTTTCGGTCGTTCGGTTCTTGTCGCGCAGGGTCAACATCTGGCGCTCAGCCAGCGATACCGCACGACCACCATGCGGGTGCGGCACGAAAATCTGCGCCATCAGGTCGGCGTACTGCTCGAAAAAACTTGGGTTGTTTTTCAGGTAATCCGCAATATCCTCGGGAAACATGGCGCTCATAATTCGATTTCTCCAGTAAATACGGTAACCGCCGGACCGGTCATCAGGACCGGTCGACCGAGGCCACCCCAGGCGATGCTCAGGTCGCCGCCGCGCGTCATCACCCGCACCGGCGAGTCGAGGAGGCCACGGCGGATGCCGGCAACAGCCGCCGCGCAGGCACCAGTACCGCAGGCCATTGTCTCGCCCGAACCGCGCTCATAGACGCGCAACTTGATGGAATGACGGTCGATGATCTGCATGAAGCCGGCGTTGACCCGTTGCGGAAAGCGCACATGGCGCTCAATCAGCGGCCCATGCTCGCCGACCGGATGGGTGTCGACGCTGTCGACGACCTGCACGGCGTGCGGGTTGCCCATAGACACGACGCTGGTTTCCAGCGTTTCGTCGGCCACGTCGAGCAGGTGGATGATCACGTCCTCGTCAGCCACGAACGGAATCTCCGCCGGCAGGAAACGCGGCTCGCCCATATCCACGGTGACATTGCCGTCGGCTTCGAGGCGCGGCTCGATGGTGCCCTTCAGCGTCTCGACTCGAATCTGCCGCTTCTCGGTCAGGCCCTGATCATGCACGAAACGCACGAAGCAGCGGGCACCGTTGCCACACTGCTCGACTTCGCCGCCATCGGCATTGAAGATACGGTAGCGGAAATCAATGCCCGGCTGCTCGGTTTTTTCGACCAGCAAAATCTGGTCGCAGCCGACACCAAAATGGCGGTCGGCCAGATAGACCAGTTGCTCCGGGCTCAGGGAAACCTGCTGGCGCACGCCGTCGAGAACAACGAAATCGTTGCCCAGACCGTGCATCTTGGAGAATTTGAGTTTCACGCGCCACTCCGCTAAATAACGCTGAAAATCATAGCAGAGACAGGGCGTTGCCCAAAATTCTTAAAGTTTCTTCTCCATCACATAATCGTCCATCACGTAGCCGTGACCGATGTCGTCGACCGTCGCTTCGCGGACGACGAAACCGTACTTCTTGTACGAATTGATGGCATTTACGTTGCGCTTGTTCACCTGCAGAATCACGCAGGGATAGCCCGATTTTTTTGCCCGCTCGGCCACGTTGGCGATCAACTGGCCGCCGACACCACGGCGCTGCACATCCGGATGGATATACAGCTTGTCGAGCTTGAATTCACCCTTGTAGATTTCGCTGAAGGCAAAGCCGACCCGCCGACCATCGACAAAAGCCTGATCCAACCATTTGTGCAGGTCCTCCAGATCGTCGTACAGGCGCTCGTGGCCGTAGCGCTGTTCGAGCATGAAATCGATCTGCTCCTGGGTAATGATACCTGGATAGGTTGCCTGCCAGATTTCGCGAGCCAGCGCAGCGATTGCCGGCACGTCAGGTGGCGTCACGGGGCGGATTTCGACGTTCAAATTATTGTTCATTTATAAAACCTCTGTTCTCCGGGTGGCCGGGTCTTGAAGCGCTTGTGCAACCAGAAATACTGCTCCGGCATCCGCAGCACCTGGCTTTCGATAAATTGGTTCATGAATGCGGTATCGCTCTCGACACTCTCGCCGGGAAAGTTTTCCCATGACGGCATGACTTCGATGTCATAGCCATCGGAAACCTGATGGCAGATCACGGGCACCACACGAGCACCTGTCAATCGCACCAGACGCGAAAGAGCCGGGATGGTAGCCGCCTGAACACCAAAGAACGGGACGAAAATCGATTCGTTCGGCCCGAAATCCATATCCGGCAAGTAATAAAACGGATGCCCCTCTTTCATGGCCTTAACGATCTTGCGCATTCCATCCTGACGCGAGAGCAATATCGCCTTGTTGAAACGCATCCTTCCATCATAAAGCAGCTTGTTGAGTACGGGATTCTTCTGCATGGAAAAGACACTACAGCCAACGACGTGCATCGACACCACGGTTCCCCCGGCATCGAGGCCAACAAAGTGCGGGGTCAACAAGATAATCGGGCGTCTCTCGGGATCAGTCAGATGCTCCACGCCACGAATACGAACGATGCGCTCAAGCCGCTCCCTCGAAGCCCACCAACCTAAGGTGCGATCAAGTATGGCCTGCGCAAAGGCAACGAAATGCCGTCGGGCGATATCTTCGCGTTCCATTTCCGTTTTATCCGGAAAACACAAGCACAGATTGATCAGGGCAACTTTGCGTCGCTCACGCCCCAGAGCGTAGAGCAGTAGTCCAAGGCCCCGACCGAGCGCACGCAGGAGCGGTAGCGGCAACCAATGCAGCAACCACAGGAAGCCGACGAGAAGATAAGTAGAAAAAATTTTCAAGAATCACTCCGCCGGTGGCGGTTCGGCACCACCCGGTCGTTTGTAGCGGTTGTAGCCCCACAGGTACTGCGCGGGGCACTGGCGGATCAGGGTTTCGATCTCGTGATTGATCTGTTGCGCCCGCTCAACGGTCGCCCCGGACAAGGGGGTGGTCGGTGGTAAGAAATGGATGCGAAAACCGCGTCCACTTGGCAGGCGCTCCCCCCAGGTCAGCAGGGAAACCGCATTGGTCTCGGTCAGCCGTGCCGCCAGCGTCATGGTATAAGCGTAGCGGCCAAAAAATTTCAGCCAGACGCCCTCGCCGGTCTTCGGCGCCTGGTCCGGCAACATACCCACCATCTCGCCCTTCTTTAGTGCCTTGATCAGCGCTCGCACACCGGACAGGTCGGCCGGCGCCAAGTGCAGGTGTTCACGCTTGCGCCCCTTCAGGATCAACTCGTTCGCAGCAGCCGACTTGGGTTCACGGTATAACACCGTGATGTCGCCGAAAAATGAAAGATACTGGGCGGTAATCTCGAAACAACCGAGGTGCGGCGTCAGGAAGACAATGCCCTTGCCGGCGGTACGCGCCGCTTCGACATGCTCCCAACCGACGACTTCGGCAACCAGCGGCACCGCCTCTTCCAGCGGTCGCATCCAGATACGCGCCAGTTCGACCATCTGCTTGCCGGTTTCCCCAGCGACGGCAGCACGGATGGCGGGATCGATACCGGCCTGCGCCATGTTTTCCTGGACATGGCGACGATAGGTCGGCGACAGCCAGTAGATCAGCCGGCCGAGTATCCCACCAAGGGCATGCAACACGCACAACGGGAGCAGGGAAAGAAGGCGAAAGAGAAAAACCATGAAGCCCTGGGGGTTGAATCCCCCTGAGAAAAGGTTAACATTATCCAATCGCCGAGTTAAACAGACAACTTGCGGGGCGATTCACAAATTCTGCTAAAGCGTCACCCGCTCGTGGTCCAAAGCTGGTAGCGCCGGATCAAAGGACCACTGGAGCATTCAATGAGCGATTATCTCTTCACCTCGGAATCTGTCGGCGAAGGTCACCCCGACAAGGTTGCCGACCAGATTTCCGACGCCATCCTCGACGCCATCCTGGCCCAGGACAAGCATTCCCGCGTTGCCGCCGAAACCCTCTGCAACACCGGCCTGGTCGTCCTGGCCGGTGAAATCACCACCTCAGCCAACGTCGACTACATCCAGGTCGCCCGCGACACCATCAAGCGCATCGGTTACGACAACACCGAATACGGCATCGACT
>JAGWUW010000122.1 GCA_028868235.1 Betaproteobacteria bacterium
GATTTCCTGGCGTAGCGGTTCGGCCACCTGCGAGCGCCGCCAGCGATTGCGCAGGGCGATGGCGACAGCTTTCTTGGCTGCATTTTGGCCGACGATGTGCTTGTCCAGCTCGGAGACAATCTCCTGTGGCGTCATGGTCGTCATTCGAGCGTCTCCAGCGTGAAATTGCGGTTGGTGTAGATGCACAGATCGCCGGCGATTTCCAGCGACTTGGTGACGATGTCCAGTGGAGGCAAGTCCGTATTTTCAAGCAGTGCCCGTGCCGCACTTTGCGCATAGGCGCCCCCCGAGCCGATGGCCACGATGCCCTGCTCCGGCTCCAGCACGTCGCCGTTGCCGGTGATGACCAACGAGGACTCGCTGTCGGCAACCGACAGCATGGCCTCCAGCCGGCGCAAGGCGCGATCGGAACGCCAGTCCTTGGCCAACTCGACGGCCGAACGAACGAGATTGCCCTGATGCTTTTCCAGCTTGGCCTCGAAACGCTCAAACAGCGTGAAGGCATCGGCCGTGCCGCCGGCGAAGCCGGCCAGGATGCGCCCTTGGTAGAGACGACGAACTTTCTTTGCGGTGGCCTTGATAACGATGTTACCGAGGGTGACCTGGCCATCACCGCCCATGGCGACGAGATTGCCCCGGCGCACCGACAGGATCGTCGTGCCGTGATATTGCTCCATGTTTATTCCTGACTTAAGACTTGGGAACGATGATACGTGCCTGCTTGTTAAGACCGACAACGGCCATCAATTCGGCGACGAGATGATTCGGGCTACGGATGACCACTTCCCGACCAGCTGCCCTGATCGGCGACAGACGATTGACCAGTTGACCAGCAGAAATGAAATCCAGGCGGGTGACCCGAGAAAAATCGAGAATGGGTTGGTGCATTGCCTCAACGATCTGTGGCAGCTCTTCAAAACGACAGCCCTTCAATTCACCGACCAGATAATGCGCATCATCGAGCGGGTCGTGAGCAACAGCAGCCGTCTTGATCCCGGAAATGATCTGTGGTTCCCACGATGGTGGAGAGAGCTCGAAAGTTACAGCATAGTCGACCGCCCGCTCTTCGAAGCGATCCTGGGTGCCATGGCGCTGCAGCAACTCGAGCAATAGGCGCCAGGCCGGCTCATGCACCGCCTCGCCGGCAACCAGGCGTTCGTTTAACCGATCCGTGAAAGCTTCAGCACCGAACAGTGTCAGCTCCAGCCGCTGCTTGCGGGCTCGGACAAGCAGATCGGCCAGCTGAGCAGCCACATCGTCATCGCAGCCGACCAACTTGGCACAATCAACAGTGATTTCCGCTTTCTGGCTGACCAACTTGGTCAATTCGTCGACCGGTAGGGCGCTGTCGCTGGTCAACACGCCTTGCAGGAAAATCTTGCTTCCGCCCCGGCCATGGGCCACCGGCTTGGCATCGGGCAATTCCTCGCGCCAGGGAGGGGGTGAGGATTCGCAGGTCTCGGCATACTCGACGCCCAACTTCTCGAACGCGGCGCGATCGCCACTGATCTGCAGCAAGTCAAACAGGAGCATCCAGAAACGTTTGCCTTCGACCCCGCGATAGGAACGGACAAAGGTTTCGAGCAACGAGCGTGCCGCGCCATCCTGCCCGTTGGCATAGAGCACGACAACCTGTTCGACGCAGGACTGCAGGGGGTCGACGTCGTGATCGACGTCGATGCCCATCACACTGGAATTGGTGAAGTTGCTATCGAAGTCGTCGATGCTGAAATCGACGCTGGCCACTGGAGCTGGCGGGTTAGGGGCAGGAACAGGCTGAACACCGGCCGGTGGTTTGGATGGAGAGGGGGCTGGTACCGGAGGAATCGGTTTTCCGGGTGTAAATTCGAGATCGGGCAAGTCTTCCGGCAAGGGTTTTACCAATGCTTCGGGTTCTGGCTCGACCGGTTTGGCTTCCGGCGGCGGGGCTACTGGACGCGGCCGAGCAGCCGGCCGCTCAGGCATCTTATTAGGCTGCTTCTTGAAAAACGAAAAAACCATGACCACTCCGCATGCAGAACGGGAGTTTTAGCATGCCATCCGCGTTCACGCAACGACCAATCCGAGCGCCACCAGCACTACGGCCAGAATCGGCCCAAACGGCTGATCGAACCAAAGCGCCGCGGCAAATGCAGCAAGGTAGGCGACGAGGCCGATGAGCAGCGCCGAGAGCAAACCGCCTCGCCAGTTTGTCGCCCGGCGGAAAGCCAGCCAGGGCGGGATGAAAACCAAAGCGAAGGCCCCCATCACACCAAGAGTCATCGTCGCCAGTGCCAACGCCAACGCAGCCAGCAGATCGAAACCGATCTGTGTCGGCCAGGCACGCAAGCCCCGGATACGAAAGAAATCCGGATAGGTATGGGCCAGTAGCAGGTGGCGTGACAGGATACGCAGCATGCCGAGTACGACTGGAACACTGAGCGCCACCAGCCAAAGTTGCTCACCGCTCGAGAAATAGAGTTGCCCGTCGAACAAGGCATGCCCAAGACGCTCGGCTTGCGACTGGTTGGCGGCCAGCAGCACGGCCACAGACCATCCGCAGAGGAGTAGCACGGCATAGGCGGCCCCACCGCTAAGGCGGTTGGCAAACAGGCGCTTGCCAGCCCCGGCCAGTGCGGCGGCCGTAATGCCTCCGGTAGCCGGCGGCAAGCCACCAACCAGTGCAAGCAGAGCACCTGCCGCGGCAACGTGAGCGTAGGCCAGCGCCGCCAGCCATTCCTCACGCAGACGCAGGTAGCAGCCAAGCAGGGGGAGCAGGATGGCCAGACCGAGACCGGTCAAAAAAGGGATCAGGAACAAGTCAGTCGACATCGCGTACCTCCATCACCACCACCCGGTCGCAGGCCGCAGCAACGAAGGCTGCATCGTGACTGACCACGACGATGCCGCAACCCTCCCTGGCTCGTTCATGCAGATGGGCCGTCAGGTGGCGTACCCCAGCTGCGTCGAGATTGTTGGTCGGCTCGTCGAGCAAGACTAGGTCTGCCGGGGCGTGGAGCACCGCCCACAGCGCCAGATAATGGCGTTGGCCGCCGGACAGCTTATCCAGACGCCAGTCGACACGTTCGGCCAGCCAAGGCGGTAGGCCTTCCGGGCTGGCCCCGGTCATGGCCAGCAGATCACACCCGGACAAGGGCAAGCCATCGACCGGCGGCACGTCCTGGGTCTGCAGAGCGAGGCGCAGCCCCGGCTGTAGTTCGAGGTGCCCGGAAAATACCGAGGCCCGCCCAGCGAAGGCAGCTAGCAAGGTACTTTTGCCCACCCCGTTGGGGCCGGTCAGGCCGACAATCTCACCGGCAGCCAGCGAAAAATCGATGGCTGCCGTCGTCGGCTGTAACCAACCCGCCACTAGTGCTTTGGCGCGCAACATTTCAGCGCACCGCCTTGAGAAGACGCTGAATCGTATCGTCGAATAGGCCGAATAAATCCTTCGCCTCCGGCGTCCCGCCTACCGTAAAGGGCAGCAGAACCGCCGGGATACCGGCCTTCCCGGCCATCCACTGGCTCGGACCATCCTGCTGGTAGGCGGTGCGCAGCACCATCCTGGCCGGCATTGTCTGCTGGCGCACCAGCAGGCTGGTCAGATGACCACTGCTCGGCTCAATACCCGGCTTTGGCTCCAATGCCCCAATCTCTTTCATGCCCAGCCAGTTGGTCAAATAGATGAAGGACTGATGATGAACGAGAACTGCAATGCCCTTTAGCGGCGCAGCTTCCTTTTCCCAGCGCGCTATGGCGACTTGCCACTTGGCGGCAAAGGCAGCATAACCCGCTTGATAAACGGTCGCGTTCGCCGCATCGAGCTGAGCCATTCGGGCAGCCAGTTTTTCGGCAACCTTGAGCACGTTACGCGGATCGAGGTGGGTATGCGGATTACCGGCCGCATGCACATCGCCGTGGACACGGTCGACCACAGTCGGGACTTCGAGGCGATTGACATAGGTGGCTGCTTCGAAATAACCCGGCTGCCCCAACTGGATGGCCGGGTTGCCTGAGTCACGAAGAACCAGCGGCAGCCATCCGATCTCCAGATCTGCCCCGGCAGCCACCACCAGATTGGCTTGGCGGGCCTGCGCCAGTAGCGACGGCTTGGCTTCGATACGATGCGGATCCTGGAAGGCATTGGTGGCGGTGTACAGCTTGACCTTGTCGCCACCGATTTCCCGGGCCAATGCGCCCCACTCGGGCACCGTGGCGAAGACCTTGAGGTCAGCCTGGGCAGACAAGGCCGTTATGGCGAGCACAATACCGATACAGAATTTCATGTCACCTCCTAGAACTTGTGAGCACCATGGGCACCCAGGCTCATCACATATTGCAGCGTCAACTGGTTATCGACGATGCCGAGTATCGACTTGTCTTGCGCCAACTGCAGGCGAACACGCGAAAACTCGCTCCAACTGTAATCGATCATTGCGCTCGTCTTCTTTGGCCGGTAGTCCGTCAGCATCAGATTGGCGGCGTTGGCACCGAAGTCGCGCTGCCCGCTGTCGAGTTGTTCATAGCGCAGACCACCCCGCCAGTTTGGCGTAAACTGATAGACGCCCTGCGCATACCAACCGGACTGTCGCGTCCGATAGAGGCTGTTCACCCCCCCGCCACATGCCGTTGGATGCGCTGAATCCATATCACTACAGAGCAGGTCGCCCTTCTCGCGGCGATTGAAATACTCAGCCTGGAATTTGAAATTCTGGTATTGCGGATTGCCATTTGGCGACCATTTCCAGACAAAATCGGCCAGCCAGGTTGCTGAATCCCCAGTGAACCGACCCAACGTCTGGACACCACCAATATCCTCGAGATTCCCTTCTCGTTCCTTGGCTTTGGTTGTCAGATACGACACACCGGCCCGCCAGCTATGGGCGATACCCACATCATCCCCGACGTGGACGAAAGCCGCCGCCGCGCCGCGCCCATTGCGATTCCGGTCGGTACCTGGGAAAGCCGCCCCCCGTCCCGCTTCGGTGCCGATTTCGACGAACGTGTCAGTCGGCGCTAACCATTTGAGTTGGGCGCCATCCTGCACATAGCTGCCCTCGTCGCCAAACATGGCCCGATACATCAGGGGGGCATCGGCAAAATCCCACATATGCGGATGCTGCTCGTTCAGATAACCGATGCCGGAGCGAAAACGTCCGCCCTTCAGCCCAACGCCGCCCCCCAGCCCGAGCGACTGGAACCAAGCCTCCTCAACCTCGGCCGAACCGTCGACCATGGCAACGATCGCCTGCCCCCGCCAGTACGGATCGATGTTCGCCGCCAGCACCAATTCACTGTGGTCAACTGAAAATCCACGCTTGCTGATACCGGTAATGGCGCCATTGCCCTGATCGTAGATACCAGCCGGGAAAAACCCGGTAATGCTGCGCTCAGGTACATCCTTCATATTTTTGTACTGCCCCTGCAGGATCAGCGATACCTCAGGGTTGAAACTATTTGCCGCCGCTAACGCCGGCTGGCTAGGTTCGGCTACCTCCTGAGCAGGTGTGCTGGTCCCACGGGCTTCAGCCTGGGCCAGCTTCTGTTCCAGCGCTGCAATGCGCTGTTCGTAGGCTTTCTTCATTTCGTCGATCTGGGCACGAATAGCAGCCAGATCAGCGTTATCGGCAGCCTGGGCCGTGCTGGCGACAGCCAACATGGCAGCCATGACAAAAGTTTTTTGCACGGAATACTCCTGAAAATGCATGACAACAGACCGCGTTCTGAGCAGCAGTCGTTAGAAATGGCAGGCAAGGCCGGACAACCGGCTGTTTTCAGGAATTAGGAGGGGCGCGCTGGGAGGCGAGTGGCGCTGGGAAGGTTTCCCGGGCATACGCGGACAGTACCTCTGGCAGTAACTGCGCCGTCACCTGCGGCGGTAAGGCCGCTACAGACGGCAGCGCCATGCCTAGATCATGCGCACTCAGACATAATTGGCAGGCGTGCGTCGGCAACGCCTCGTCGCCGCCCGCTGCATGCTCGACCGCATGCGCCCCCGCCAGCAACTGGGCGAAGATGAGAGCGGCTACTAGAAGGAAATGGCGCAGCGGATTCACGAATGCAGTTTAATCGACCTGGACGAGCAAGCCTTTGAGGTATTCACCTTCCGGGAAGTTCAACGCCACCGGATGATCGGCCGTACCCGACAAACGGCGGACGATGCGCGCCTCACGACCGGCATCGAGCGCCGCACCGGCAACAATCTTCTGAAACAATTCCAACCCGATACCGCCCGAACACGAATAGGTCATCAGCAAACCACCTGGCTTGAGCAGTCGGAAGCCTAACAGGTTGATATCCTTGTAGGCTCGCGCCGCACGGTCGGCATGGGCGGCCGAGGGAGCGAATTTGGGCGGATCGAGGACAATCAGGTCGAAAGTCCGCCCGGCCTTGCGGAAATCGCGGAGGGCCTGGAAGACATCGGCCTCCAGCCATTCGGCACGCTCTGCCGGCAACTGCGGGTTGAGCGCCTGGTTGGCCCGGGCCTGGGCCAGCGCCGGCCCCGAGGAGTCGATGGACAGCACATGGGCTGCGCCGCCGGCCAGCGCCTGCAGGGAAAAACCGCCGGTGTAGCAGAAGCAGTTCAGGATTTCCTTGTCGGCCGCCACACTGCGCAGCCAGGCACGGTTGTCGCGCTGGTCGAGATAGAAACCGGTCTTGTGGCCACCGACGACATCAACCGCCAGTTGCACGCCGTTTTCGTCAATGCTCAAACCGCCCACCGGTGGCTCGCCGTGCAGCCAGCCGACAGTCGGCTCCAGCCCTTCCAGGCCGCGCACTTCGGAATCGGAGCGCTCGTAAATGCGGGCACAGCCGGTGGCCTTGACCAGCCCGGCAACGATGGCCTTGCGCCACTTGTCGGCACCGGCCGAGGTCAGTTGCACGACTACCGTATCGCCGTACTGGTCGGCGACGATGCCCGGCAGGCCATCGGACTCGGCATGGATCAACCGCAGGCCCTGCTGGCCCTTCAGTTCCGGCAAGGCTTGGCGACGCGCTACAGCGGCAGCGATGCGACGCTTGAAGAAGGCGTCGTCAACCGACTCTTCTGGATCAAAGGTCCAGAAGCGGGCGCGAATCTGCGATTGCGGACTGTATGCCGCACGCCCCAGCGGGCGCAGGTTATCGGCCAGCACCTCGACGGTGTCGCCCGAGCGGGCGCGGCCTTCGAGCCGCCCGACCGATCCGGCAAACAACCAGGGATGATGCTGCTTGAACGCCGAACGTTCCTTACCCGGCAGAAGAATTAATTGCGCCATGTTTTCGCGACCTTAAATGCAAGAAGCCCCGGTTACCTTGCAGCAACCGGGGCCCAATTAAACCTTTTAACGCTTAGGCGCCCAGGGCCTTGCGGTTACGCTGATGGCACTCAGCAGCGTACATGGTCTTGAACATGGTCTTGCCATCACCCTTAAACAGGCGCTTGGTGGACTTGGAAACGCAGCGGCGTTCCAGGGAAGAACGGCGGTTACGGTTGATGGCCATGACTAACTCCTTGAATCCGGCGATTTTTCGAAACCGCCAATCATAGT
>JAGWUW010000123.1 GCA_028868235.1 Betaproteobacteria bacterium
ATCCACCGATTGCAGCTAGGCCCCTACGCTAGCCGGGTCGATGCAGAAAAAGTCGCCGAGAAAATCCGCACCGCCCTCGGTTTCCGCCCGACCTTCGTGATCCGCTAACGAGGTCACGCCAGATAAGCAGCACTCACCCAATGCAGCGAATCTGACCTGGTGGGATGAATTGACGAAGGCCGCTCAAAACGTAGCGCTCGGAGATTCAGCGACACCAGGGGATTTTGTCAGGGCCGCTCAGAGCTTGACCTGAGCAACCACCACATTGCCCTTACCCTGATACTCCAACGAGGCGAAACTCATCATCCTCGCCATGGCAATGCCGCGGCCGTTCGGGTCGAAGGCACGGTCGGGGTCGAAGCTGAGGAATTTGGTCCATTCGAAACCGGCACCCTGGTCGGCAATGGTAAAAACCAGGCTATCGGTAACTCGCTCGACACGCACGGTGGCAAAGCGCCCTTCGAACTGCGGCAATGCCAGGCGACGCTTGATCTCAGCCTCCCAATCACCCTCCCACTTGAGCAGGGACTTTTCCTGGTAGGTCACCCCCAGGTTGCCGTGTTCGACGGCATTGACCATCAAGTCGGATAAACCTGGCGCCACCACATCGGGGATCGGACACATGCCGGCCAGAACCGGAACCAGCGAACCAATATCCTCAAGCGTCACAAAACGATATTCAACGCTCCGGATCAGGGCCTGCGCCTCCTCCAGGCGGGCAGCACGGCTACACAACTGGCTGCGCGCCCGGCGGTCTTCCAGAGCTGCCCGGACGATGGAAATCAGGGCTTCCGGCTCGTAGGGCTTGGTCAGATAGTAGTAAGCCCCGGCTTCCAGTCCCTCGCGCACCTGATCGGGGGACGACGCGGCAGTCTGCATGATGACCGGAATATCAGCGAAACGGGCCTCCCGCTTCATCCGGCGCAATAATTCCATGCCATCGAGTTCAGGCATCATGCGGTCGAGCACGACCAGCGAGAAATCGCTGTCAGCTGCACTCAGACTGGCCCATGCCTCCAGCGGATTGCTGTGCATTTCGAGCTCGATGTCTTCCTGCTCGAGAAACTCCTCGATGATGAACAGGTTGAGTTGTTCATCATCGACAACGAGGACACGTCCCTTATTCATTGCTCAGTCTATCTCCTTGACCAGCCCCTCCTGCCTGAGGCTCTTTTGGCAAAAGCACAGTAAAACAGCCCCCCGATCGGACGGTTCTGCGCTTAGATCATACCGCAATGCAGTGGAATGATTCCCTGGCATATGGCCAAACCGAGACCGGTACCGCCCACCCCTTGTTCGTCTGCAAGCTTAGGGCAAATTTATGGAAGATACGCTCGAGCTGACCCTCGGGTATTCGAAGTCGGAAAACGACTAATGCTTGGCAAACCGTGTCTTGTACGGCCCCCTCGGTTTCGCCAAGGAGGATGGTCGATTCCCGGCAAGTCTTGCCCAGCGTGTCGCTATGGCTCATGCCGCCTCGAATCAGTCCGGACGACATATCGCGAAAGCGTGAAGCGGCATTCCCGTTACTAGACAAAAACAGTCCCTGGAGCAGCACGAATATGCACCCCAATGACTGTACTAAGCTGCGCAGCCATTTCATCATTTTTAAGACCGAACTTTGCAGGGCGATCCTATTACGTACCTCGCGTTTGACGAGGATCAATGGCAAGCAAGATGGGCTAGCTATACTCCGGCCCTTGATATTCCGGAGTCCTCCCATGAGCTCCCTGCCCGATCTCGTCTGTCCTGCCGGTAGCCTGCCGGCCCTCAAGGCAGCCGTCGACAACGGCGCCGACGCCGTCTACCTCGGCTACAAAAACGATACCAACGCCCGCAATTTTGCCGGCCTGAACTTCGACGCCAAGACCATGGTCGAAGGCATTCGTTACGCCCATGCCAAGGGGCGAGAAGTGCTGATGGCCATCAATACTTTCCCACAGGCAGGCCGCATCGCCGATTGGCACAAGGCGGTCGACGGAGCCGTCGATCAGGGTGTCGATGCCATCATCCTGGCCGATATCGGCCTACTCGACTACGCCCGCGAACGCCATCCACAACAGCGTCTGCATCTGTCGGTACAAGGCTCGGCCACCAGCTACGAAGCCATCAACTTCTGCCAGCGCGAATTCGGCGTCCGCCGCGCCGTGCTGCCACGGGTGCTGACGCTGGCCCAGGTCGAACACGTGATCAAGAACACAAGCGTCGAAATCGAGGTCTTCGGTTTCGGCAGCCTGTGTGTCATGAACGAGGGGCGCTGCTGGCTGTCCTCCTACGCCTGTGGCGAGTCACCCAACACTGTCGGCGCCTGCTCACCGGCCAAGTACGTCAAATGGGACAAGAAACCGGGAACCATGGAAACGCGGCTCAATGGCATTCTGATCGACCGCTTCGGCGACGATGAGCCAGCCGGCTACCCGACGCTGTGCAAGGGTCGCTTCGAAGTACAGGGGGAGACCTATTACGCCCTGGAAGAACCAACCAGCCTGAACGTCCTCGAACTGCTGCCCGACATCATCAAGATTGGCGTCCGGGCGATCAAGGTCGAAGGCCGCCAGCGCAGCCCGACCTACGTCGCCCAGGTCACCCGTACCTTACGCGCTGCGCTCGATTCAGCTCGCGACAGCGCCGAACGCTTCCACGTCAAACCGGCCTGGCAGGCTGAGCTAGCCAAGGTTTCCGAAGGCAGCCAGGCCACCCTCGGCGCCTACAACCGGCCGTGGCGCTAAAGAGAACCGCATGAAACTCTCGCTCGGACCCCTGCTCTATTTCTGGCCCAAGGCCGAAGTCATGGAGTTCTATGCCGACATGGCGCAGAACCCCGCACTGGATATTATCTACGTCGGCGAGGTTGTCTGTTCGCGCCGCCAGCAACTGCGCACCGCCGACTGGATCGGCTTGGCCCGCGACCTGACCGATGCAGGTAAGGAAGTCGTCGTTTCCGCCCAGGCCCTGCTCGAGTCGGAGAGTGACCTCAAGGCTCTGCGGCGACTGATCGACGAGGCAGGATGTAAGGTCGAAGCCAACGACCTCGGTGCTGTCAATCTGGTCGCCGGCCACGAATTTGTCGCTGGCCCGCACCTGAACATCTACAATGAAGCGGCGCTCGCCACCTTTGTCCGCTTCGGCCTAAAACGCTGGGTGCCGCCGCTGGAAGCAACGCGCACTCTGGTTGACACCTTGCACCGCAGTAAACCGTCCGGCATCGAAACCGAAGTCTTCGTGTTCGGCAAAATACCCCTCGCCTTTTCGGCACGCTGCTTTACCGCTCGCCATTACGGCCTGAACAAGGACGATTGCCAGTTTAAGTGCCTCGACCACGCTGAGGGCCTGACGCTGAAAACCCGCGAAAGCCAGGATTTCCTGACCATCAATGGCATCCAGACCATGTCGGCGCAGAGCTACAATCTGCTACATGAAATCCCGGACATGCTGGCCATGGGTATCGACGCTGTGCGTATCAGCCCACAGAAGCAATGCATCAGCGAGATCATCAGCGCCTTCGACACTGCTCGACGGGGCGAACCGGTAGCAATCGACAGCCAAACCTGGAGCGACAGTGGTCTGGTCGATGGCTACTGGTTCGGCGATGCCGGCATCCGTCAGCACCATACGCAAGCCCTCTCCACCTTGGGAGCATGACCATGAACGGCAACTTCACCATCCCCAAATTCAAACTGCCCGGTTTTGTTGCCAGCCTCGGCCACAAGCTGCCGCAATGGCCACATGCGCTGGCCTTGGTCGGTGTTCTCAACGCGGCACTGAAAATGAAACTGCTGCCGGAAAGCGAACTGGCCCTATTGGAAGAAAAGCTGTTCCGTGTCCGCGTCTTGGACACCGGTGGCGAAGCTACCTATACCTACCGCAGCGGACTGTTCCGGCCTGTCTTCCGCCCGGATCGGGAGCCGGATTTGGCTTTTGCCGCCAATCTATCGGCTTATCTGCAGATGCTGGCCCGGCAGGAAGACCCAGATACACTGTTTTTCAATCGGGAACTGGAAATCACCGGCGACACTGAACTGGGGCTAATCGTCAAGAACATGCTCGACGCCGTGGAATGGCCGAAACGTCCCCATCTCCCGCTCGTCAGCAGCTAAATCGACAACCTGGACCGATGGTCCAAGCAGCCCTAGGGGCCGGATCAATCACCAATAGAAATCAGTGCCTCGGGCGAGACTTCCCCGTGGGGTTCCCTTGCCGGAGTGGGTACGGCACAGGCCACGACGCCGGTAGCCACGATGCTGAGCACCTCCTCCTGCCCGACTGGCGAAGATATATCCTTGGGCTGAGTGCAACTGCCTAAACACACGCTCAAGCCTTCGGCCAACGTCCCATCACCACAAAGAACCCGGGCGGCAAAATCGGGATAGGTATGGCCTACGGCACGCAAAATATCGCCCACGGTCTCACCGCTGGCCATCACCTCGTCGTGCCCTCCTGCCAGAGGGCGCAGTTCCATAGGGATATGGACCGAGACCACGGGAAGCTCACTCATCAACATGGCACACCTCCTTGCTTGTTGTCCCTGTTTGACAAGCGCTCCAACCAAAGTTCGAAAAAACGGGAGGCCGAAGCCTCCCGTCCTTGATTCTGAATCGAGAAAACGGTTAATTCTTTTTCTGGGCATCCAAACGGAATTTGACGTAGCTACCCGGCGCATCCTCGATCACCTTGAGCGTGCCATCGGCAGGTTGGCGAGCCTTGACCTTGGCCGAACCGCCCGGCAGGCTGGTCACCCACTGGTGCCAATGAGTCCACCAAGAGCCGGCATTCTGTGTAGCACCGGCTAGGAAGTCGTCCGGACTCTCCGGCAGATCACCGTCAGTGGCGTCGTTGGTCCAGAAACCGTATTTGTTGGCGGCAGGCGGATTAACGATACCGGCAATGTGACCGGAGCCGCCAAGCACGAACTTGGTCGGACCGGACGGCAGACGGGCGCCCATGTAGGTGCTCTTCCACGGAGCGATATGGTCTTCGATGGTCGAGATGAAGTAGCAGGGAGTCTTCACCTTTGAGATGTCGATCTTAACGCCGCCCAGGGTGATACCACCCGAATCCTTCAGCTTGTTACCAAGGTACATGTTGCGCAGGTAGAAGCTGTGCATGGCGGCCGGCATGCGGGTGGAGTCAGAGTTCCAGTACAGCAGGTCAAACGGGAACGGATCCTTGCCCATCAGGTAGTTGTTGACCACGAAGGACCAGATCAGGTCGTTGGCGCGCAGCATGTTGAATGTGCCAGCCATTTCCGACCCTTCGAGGAAACCGCGTTCGGCCATCTTCTTTTCCAGCCCGGCGACAGCGCCTTCATCGAGGAAGACCCCCAGTTCACCCGGCTCGGAGAAGTCGAGCATGGTGGTGAAGAAGGTGGCGGAATTGGCGCGCTTGTCCTTCTTGGCAGCCATGTAAGCCAGCGTGGTCATGGTCAGCGTACCGCCCAGGCAGTAGCCGGCCAGGTTGACGCTGTCTTCGCCGGTGTGGGCGCAGACCTGATTGATCGCTTCCAGCGAACCTTCGAGCAGGTAGTTTTCGAAAGACTTCTGAGCCAGCTTCTCGTCCGGGTTGATCCAGGACATGATGAAAGTGGTATGGCCTTGGCTGGTGGCCCAGTTGACCATCGAGTTCTTCTCGCGCAGGTCGAGGATGTAATACTTGTTGATCCACGGCGGCACGATCAGGAAGGGTTTCTTGTACTGGTCCGGAGTCTTCGGGTCGTACTGGATCAGTTGGAACAGGTCGTTCTGGAAGATGACTTTACCCGGCGTGGTAGCGACGTTTTTGCCCATTTCGAAAGCCGAGGTATCGGTCATCCGGATGCGCAGCTGGCCATCGCCGGATTCGACGTCGTGCAGCAGATTGTTCAGGCCCTTGATCAGGTTCTGGCCGTGCGACTTGACGGTTTCACGGAAGACTTCCGGGTTGGTTAGCGCGAAATTAGAGGGCGACAGGGCGTCGATGTACTGGCGGGTAAAGAAGTTGACTTTTTGCTGTGTGGCTTCGTCCAGGCCTTCGGTGCCACTGACGGTATCGTGAATATGGCGGGCAGCGATGAGGTAGGACTGCTTGACGAAATCAAACAGGAAATGTTGTTCCCAATCCTCATCCCGGAAGCGGTTGTCGCCCTTCTTCGGCGCGGCCACCGGAGCGGCGCCCGGCATGCCCATCATCTTCATCATGGAACCCTGCCACAATGAGAAGTAGTCCCACATCATGTTCATCTGGGTCTGGGCCATCTTGTACGGATTAGCCATCAGACGGGCCGAGAGATCCATAAAAGCCTTGGCTACGCCGAGTTCATCGGCCGGCGCCTCAACGCCTTCCTTGGCCTTTTTCTCCATGAACTGGGTAATGACGCGGGAAGCGCGTTGAGCGACTTCGGCGTAGGTTTTGGCCATCTCGGCAGGATTGGGCAAATTCATGCCCTGTTCTTCGGTTTGCTGCGACATCTTCAACTCCCTCTCTGTCAGTGCGCGGGGACCCCGTGTCCCGCCCGCGTATAGCGAATCACTCCTTCGGCATCGCAGTGACGCGAAAGCCGACCTGCTTGTTCAAGGTAGTTCAGATGGGCGATCGCTTCACCCATCGCGAACATGGTTTGGTGTGTATCGAGTTGCCGGTTGAACAATGTCCCCAGCAATTCGGCTGCGCTCTTTGGCGCTTGTTCACAGCTTGCTTCCAGAGCCTGCAATCGCTCTTCGTGATGCGCATGCAAGTCCCCGACCCTCTCCTGCACCCCGGCGAAGGGCAAGCCGTGCGAGGGCAGCACGAGCGTTTCTGCCGGGATTTCCCGCGCCATCACATCCAGCGAATCCAGATACCAGCGCAGTGCGTCGGCTTCGGGCGTTGCCGCAAAAATGCTGATATTGGTGGAAATTCTCGGCAAAAGCATGTCTCCGGAAATTAACACGCCGAGTTCGACACAGTAAAGCGCCACATGTTCCGGTGCATGGCCATGGCCGATCAATATTTGCCAATTCCGACCGTCGATGCTCACGGAATCTCCGGCCATCAAGCGGTTGTAGTAATCGGGCAAGGCCGGGACCGCCTTGCGGTAGCCGGAACCACGCTTCTCAAACTTGGCCAGATGTTCGGCATCCAGTCCATGTTGCCGGAACTGCTCGACCATGAAGCGCGCCCCATGGCCGCCGACTTCGTGCCACACCACATGGGCAGTCAGAAATTCACCAGTGCTCATCCACAACGGAGCACCGGTCTTTTCCATCAGCCAAGTCGCCAAGCCCAAGTGATCGGGATGAAAGTGGGTGACGATCAGCTTGTTGACCGGGCCGTCCAGGCGGTCGAGGATGGCCGACCAGGTTTCACGAACATGGTCCTCGGGGAAACCGGTATCGACGATGACCCAGCCGTTTCCGTCGCGCAGTAGCCACAGGTTGATATGGTCAAGCTGGAAGGGCAAAGGCATGCGCAGCCAGAAGATACCGGGCGCCAGCTCTGTCATCTCGCCGGTAGCTGGCGGATGGGAAT
>JAGWUW010000124.1 GCA_028868235.1 Betaproteobacteria bacterium
CAACGCTTTTTTCTTATAAATGATATTTATCCCCGAACTCTGTGGGTAATTTTGTGGATTGGCGGTGAGAAGGTTGCCCAAGTCTATGAGCCAAATAGGAAATTCGTGTATTGCTCATATTTTGGGCATTTTGTTATTTGAGAGGTTGCAAATATTTTGTGTTGATAAATCGTTGCTACATTGAGCGAGCCAGAAATCGCCATTACGCAGTCACCATTGGTTACGCTATTCCAACAGATTGTACGAATCCTCGAATCGATAATTCATTCTGTCGAATTGGAGGACAAGATGCTCCCAACTAGCGTTAGTGAACTGACCTGTACCCGCTGGATGGCACAAATCCGCTTGCAGAGCGGCGGTGATGTTGTCGTTCATATCCATCGTGGTGCCCCGATAACAGCAAGGGATGCACTAAAAGCAGCCCGGCAAACCACACGTTTCGGCAAAGTTGCTGCGCTGCTCCCGGTTGGCCCTTGTCTGGCGATGCAGGATGAAGAATGACTACTATATGAATACTTCGAATTTTGCGGATATTTAACCAATACGGTATTGATTTTTAATAACACAATCTCCCAGTAGAGTCACTGTTAGTGCCGGTTCTCGATAACCCACGTACTTATTTTGCTTACCCTCAGTGTCGACGTTCCTGAACATCTGTGTAGTGACTGCTGTTACCGTACCGAGCTATTAGGCGAGAATATAGTGGTGCATCACACAACCGGGAGGCAGGGAATAATGGCAAGTTAGTCGGCCAAAACCCAGATACATTTCGTAACGATCCATTACGTGATTTGTTACGTCAAGTTTGTAAGCTGCTAACAAGTAAGTTCATTTCCATATAGAGATGAAATGAATTTCCAATAAAACGCATTCTTTTCTAAGCGCTTAACGGATAACTGGCCCAATAATCATAGTCTGGAAATGAAAAATGCTTGATTCTGTATTCGTTGAAAAAGAGTTTTTCATGCTGATTGTTTTTTCATTAATCATACCGGGCTGTATTTGTGGCTACATGATGGTGAAGCGCGCCATATCGAGACAGACAGTAGTATTTCTAGGTGTTGCTCTAGTCGCAATATCGGGGGGAGACCTATTCGTACTGCAACAGGTCAAAACAATGGCTCAAGTATCAGCGTCGATGTTTGACGACATTTTTTTTTGTGTCTGAACTATCGATCGCGCTTTATCTGTTCCCTGCGTTATTCGCGGGAATGGGGATAAATATCGTATCCAATATACTGATAAATCACTTGGTTGACGCCCAGTTGCGATTTGATCGCGAACATCGGACTGATCGAAACAAGGAGCAAGGTCGTTCAGACATCTCTGATCGGTGGCCTCGTAGGCGGCTAGGGCACTAACACTAAAATCCTCGTTGGTGAGATCGCTAACAGCCGGTAAGGCGTGGGCTACCAACTTGTCGCCGCTTCAGCCGCCAAAAACCTTCCGTAGGGTGTCGAAGATAGATTTGATCGGCGATTCTTCAACATCCAGGGCCTTGACACCTTCGTCGCCCTTGAATTCGTCGTAGATCCAGTCGCCGTCGACGAAAGAGACGCCCGGAGGTGGTGTTCTTTCGCTGGGTGCCTTGCCGGATAGTGCTTGGCGCATATAGTCAATCCAGATCGGTAAGGCCAGCGTGGCGCCGAATTCCCGGCTACCGAGCGATTTGGGCTGGTCGTGACCCATCCAGGATACGGCCACGACGTTTCCAGCATAGCCGGCAAACCATCCGTCGACCGCGTTGCTGGTAGTGCCGGTTTTACCCGCCAGGTCGCTGCGTCCCAGGCGCTGGGAGGCCTGGGCACCGGTACCACTTCGGACCACCTCGCGCAGCATGCTGTCCATGATGAAAGCGTTACGAGGGTCGATGGCCCGTTGCTCATCCTCTTGGGCTGGCGGTGCTGGCGCCTCCCACAGTACGGAGCCGTGGGCATCGGTAATTTTCTGGATTAGCCAAGGGGTGACCCGGTATCCGCCGTTGGCGAAGACAGCATAGGCGCCGGCCAGTTGCAGCGGGGTGACCGCGCCGCTCCCCAGAGTCATGGTCAGATTGGCAGGATGCTTGGCGGCATCAAAGCCAAAGCGCGTTAAGTAGTCGCGCGCATATTGCGGCGAGATGGCTTGTAGCAGACGGACGGCGACGACGTTTTTTGAGCGGGCCAGTGCCTGGCGGAGTGTCATCGGGCCGTCGAACCCATCATCGTTGTGTGGTTCCCAAGCTTGGCCATTCTCTCCTCCTGGCAACGTGAGCGGCGCATCGTTCATCAAGGTAGCCGGTGAAAAGCCCTTTTCCAGCGCAGCCGAATAGACGAAAGGTTTGATGCTTGATCCCGGCTGGCGCCAGGCGCTGGTGACATGATTGAACTGATTGCGTGAGAAATCGAAGCCGCCGACCATAGCCCGGTAAGAGCCATCTTCGGTATTCAAAGCCACGAAGGCGGCGTCGACTTCGGGCATCTGGCTGATCGACCACCTACCCTTGCCATCCTGGCTGGCGCGGATCACCGACCCGATCCGAATCCGAATATCAGCCTTGGTATTCGGCTGCAGGGCACGGGCAGCAAAACGTAGCCCGTCGCCCTTGATTTCCAGGGTATCGCCGGAGGCTGGCTCGGCACGAACAAGCTTGGGGGAGATTTCGGTGACGACCGCTGATATCAGACTGTCGCTGCTCGGATGCTTGGCCAGGATTCGGTCAATGGTCTCGTCCCGCCCATCTTCATCGCTCGGTAGATCGACAAAACCTTCTGGTCCTCGGTAACCATGGCGCTGATCGTAAGCCAGCACGTTGCGCCGAACCGAGTCGTAGGCAGCGTTCTGCTCAGCCTTGTTGAGCGTGGTATAGACATTCAAGCCCTGGGTATAGGCATCGCCCTTGTAGCGGGCATAGATGTCCTGACGCACCAGTTCGGCCGCATAGTCGGCATGGGCCTCGAACTGGATGCTGCGGCTGATCTTGAGTTGCTGGCCGACAGCCTCGGTATATTGCGCCTGGGTAATCTTGCCTAGTTGCAACATGCGCTTCAGGACGAGCTCCTGGCGGGCCTTGGCACGGACCGGATTAACTGCCGGGTTGTGCTTGGCTGGGTTTTGGGGAATACCGGCCAGCATGGCCGCTTCGGCTAGGTTCAGGTCCTGCAGGCGCTTGTTGAAGTAGGTCCGGGCCGCAGCGGCAAAGCCGTGCGTTCGTTGGCCGAGGTAGATCTGGTTCATGTACAGTTCGAGGATCTGGTCCTTGCTCAAGGCCGATTCAATGCGATAGGCCAGCACCACCTCGGTCAATTTGCGCTTCGCGGTTTTCTCCTGCGAGAGAAAAAAGGCGCGAGCCACCTGCATCGTAATGGTCGAGGCGCCTTGACGGAATCCGCCGCTCAGATCGGCTACCAGCGCCCGCAGGACACCTCGGTAATCGACGCCGCTATGTTCGTAGAAGCGCGAGTCCTCAATCGACAACAAGGAATCCTTCAGGATCTGGGGGATTTCCTTGATCGGGGTGAAGTCCCGATGTTCGTCACCGAATTCCCCAAGCAGGGCGCCGTCGGCCGTATAGATTCGTAGGGGAATCTTGGGGCGGTAGTCGGTCACGATATCGAATGCCGGCAAACTGGGCAGGATGGTCAACAGCATGGCGCCGACCAGCAACAGCAGCGCCAGGATGCTATTGACACTCAGTGCCAGGAAGGTCCGCCGCAGATCGTTGCGGTAACTGGCGGTGGCAAAGGGTAAGGTAAGAAAATTGACGACTCTAGAGAAGAAACTCACGCGCTTGTCCCGGCTGAAGCGCCACTTCGGGCGGTTGAAGGTGCTGTCAGAGCAGTCACCAAAGGGCGCAGTTTAGCCGGAACAGGGGGAAGAAAACCGCCGAAATTGGTGGTTTGAATGTAGAGTAAGTGGCAGCGAGCGAGTCGATGGCTTGTGCCTCTCAATGCACCCCACCGGCGTCGACTGCTGCACTGCTCTTGACTGGCTGTGCGAACCAGACCACGCCGATCAGCAGCAAGAAAAGCAGCGCCGATGCATAGAAAACGTCGTCTGCCCCGAGCATGAAAGCTTGCTGGTCTACCAGGCGGTTCAATTGGACGAGACCTTGGTCATGCGTCAGGCCTGCGGCACTGAAATTCGCCAAGGCCTGATTCGTAGTTGTGCTGCTGGCGGAGATCGCCTCGCTGAGTTGGGCGTGATGGAGGGCGGCACGATCTTCCCATAGGGTCGTGGCGATGGACGTGCCGAACGCGCCGGCTGTGATGCGGGCAAAGTTGCTCAGGCCAGAGGCGGCTGGTATCCGCTCGGGCGAGAGGCCAGATAAGGTCAAGGTTACCAATGGGATGAAAAAGAAAGCCATTGCAGCACCCTGGATGATCGTCGGGATCATTAGGGTGGTCAGGTCCGCCTGTGTGTTGAACCCGGAACGTAGCCACAGCACGAGAGCAAACACGATGAAGGCTACCGTCGCTAGGCGACGTGGGTCCACTTTAGCGACCTGTTTACCGACCATTGGGGAGAGCAGTATCGCCAGGATGCCTACCGGCGCGAGGACAACGCCGGCCATGGTAGCGGTGTATCCCATGTATTGCTGCAGCCATAGGGGGAGCAGCACGACATTGCCGAAGAAAGCACCGTAGCCGAGAGACATGGCCAGGGTGCCGGTCCAGAAGTTTCGGCCTTTGAACAGCGAGAGGTCAACGACGGGATGTTCCTCGGTCAGTTCCCAGACCAGGAAGAAAGCCAAACCAACCACTGCCACGACAGCCAGAATGATGATCTGGGTGGAGGCGAACCAGTCGAGTTCCTTGCCTTTGTCGAGCATGATCTGCAGCGCTCCTATCCAGATTACCAGAAGGGCTAGGCCGATTTTGTCGATGGGCAACTGGCGGGTTGCCGAGTTGCGCTGGCGGTAAATACTCCAGGTCACGGCGGCGGCAGCCAGACCGATGGGGATGTTGATATAGAAAATCCACGGCCAGGTCATGTTGTCTGTGATCCACCCGCCGAGCAGCGGCCCCATCACCGGCGCCACCAGGGTGGTCATCGACCACATGGCGAGTGCCGTACCCGCTTTGGCCTTCGGGTAACTTTGCAGCAACAAGGTCTGGGAAAGCGGGATCATGGGGCCGGCGACCAAGCCCTGCACGACACGTAGAGCGATCAGGCTTTCTAGGTTGGGGGCGGCGCCGCACAGCCACGACGCGAGTACGAAAAGCAGCACGCTTAGGGTGAACAGCTTTACGGTGCCGAAACGCAGGGTCAGCCAGCCGGTCAAAGGCACGGCGATGGCGTTGGCGACGGCGAAGCTGGTGATGACCCAGGTACCCTGGTTGGGACTGACCCCGAAATCGCCAGCGATGGCCGGGATCGACACGTTGGCAATGGATGAGTCGAGGACGTTCATGAAGGTGGCTAGGGACAGCGCCACTGTACCGAGGGCGAGCTGCCGTCCGTGCAGGGGCTCGACTGCCGTCCCGGCTGCCGGTGCGTTCGCGGAGGCCATGGCCGGTCAGCCCTGCGTGCCCAGCGTGGCGGCGAGATGCAGCGGCTTGCCGCTCGCCGCCACCGGCCGTGCTGGCGAGGGGGGGGGCGTCGCCTTGTGACCAAGGTTGGCGGCGATGATGCCATCCACTGCCGCGTCGGCATCGTTCTCCTGGCTGCCGGAGGCGGCCGTCTGGATAACGGGATGCGATCGTGGGGCGTCGGCTAGCATCTTGCCGCTCTGGTCATGGATATCAACGGTTGCTGTCATCGAGAGTCCGACCCGTAGCGGGTGTTCGGCGAGTTGTTTGGGCTCGAGGGCGACGCGGACGGGGACCCGCTGCACCACCTTGATCCAGTTTCCGGTGGCGTTCTGGGCTGGCAGCAGCGAGAAGGCCGCGCCCGTACCTGCCCCCAGCCCCTCCAGCGTACCGGCGTATTCGACCTTTTGGCCGTACATGTCGGCAGTGAGCTTGACCGGCTGACCAATACGCATGTCGCGCAGTTGCGATTCCTTAAAGTTGGCGTCCACCCACACTTGGTCGAGGGGGATGATGGCCATCATCGGCGCCCCGGCCTGAACTCGCTGGCCCACCTGGACGCTGCGCTTGGCCACGTAGCCACCCACCGGCGCCGTGATGTCGCTGCGCTGCAGGGCGAGGTAGGCCTCGCGCACGCGGGCTGCGGCCTTCTGGACATTGGGATGGTTCTCGATGTTGGTGCCTTCGGTCAGGGACTGGTTACTGACCAGTTGTTCTCGTGCAGCAACCAGCGCGGCGGAGGCAGCGGTGGCGGCGGCACGGGCATTAGCCAGTGCGGTGTCGGCATGCTGAAGTTCCTCCTTGCCGACGGCGCCGGTGGCTACCAGAGGGCGGCGGCGGGCGACATCGTCCTCGGCTTTGGTCACGTCGGCCTGGGCGCGGGCGACTTCAGCCTGGCGTAAGGCGATATTCGCGGCCAAGGTGCCATTGTTGGCGTAGGTGGTGCGTACCTCGCGCACAGTCTGGGCCAGTTGGGCCTCGGCCTGATCGAGGGCGACTTGAGCGTCGGCGGGATCGAGCCTGACTAACGGAGTGCCTGCCTGCACGTAATCGGTGTCGTCGACGTTGATGGCGAGGACGGTGCCACCGATCTGTGGGGTAATCTGGACGACGTTGCCCTGGACGTAGGCATTGTCGGTTTCGATACGGTAGCGCTCGACCAGGATCCAGTGGGTAGCGTAGGCGATTCCGGCGACTGCGAAGAGTCCGGTTAGACCAAGCAGCGCCCGTTTGCGGGTCGGTCTGGCGGCAGTGTCGGGGGCTGAAGCGTTTGGTGTGGTGTGATCTTGGTTTGCCATGATGATTCCTCTGGGGTGGGGCTTCAACCGGCGGCTAGCGGCGTCGAATCTGCCACGAAGCCACCGCCGAGGGCGCGAATAAGTTGTAGGTTGGTATCGATTCCCCGCGCCTTGAGGTCGATGCTGATGCGTCGCTGGGCCAGGACGTTGACTTCGGCAGTAAGAACGGTAAGGTAGGTGCCCAGGCCGGCACGGTAGCGTTGCAGCGCCAGGTCGAATGCGCCTTCCGCAGCTTCCTGAGCGGCTTGTTGCTCATAGGCCTGGCTTGCGACGGCCTGTCCCGAAGTGATTTGGTCTGCTACTTCGTGCAGCGCCTCGATCAGGGTAGCGTTGTAGATGGCTACGGCAGCATCGGCATCGGCGCTGATGCCACGTAGATTGGCCCGCAGGCGCCCGGCATCGAAGATGGGCAGGTGAATTGCGGCGCCGAAACCGGTTTCGCGGCTACCGGCCTTGAACCAATTCCCAAGGCCGATGCTCGAAAAACCGGCCAGACCGATGAGGTCGATATTGGGGTAGAACTGAGCCTTGGCGCTGTCCACATCGTGGGCTGCTGCCTCAACTCGCCAGCGGGCGGCAGCGAGGTCGGCACGGCGGCCGACGAGGTCGGCGGGCAAGGATTTGGGGAGGAACTGAGGGTGTACCGTCGCCAGGGTTGG
>JAGWUW010000125.1 GCA_028868235.1 Betaproteobacteria bacterium
ACCGTCTGAATTCGGCTAGAATTATGGGCTTTTACACACGGCAACACGGAGAATCACCATGTCCATGTCGGATCGCGACGGTTTCATTTGGCAGGATGGCAAGCTTGTGCCCTGGCGCGAAGCGACCACCCACGTCCTCACCCACTCCCTGCACTATGGCATGGGCGTATTCGAGGGCGTCCGTGCCTACAAAACCGAACGTGGTACCGCGATTTTCCGTCTGAAGGAACACACCGAGCGCCTGTTCCGCTCGGCTCACATCTTCCAGATGCAGATGCCCTACTCGCAGGATGAACTGAACGAAGCACAGAAGGAAGTGATCCGCGCCAATAACCTCGAATCCGGCTACCTGCGGCCGCTCGCCTTTTACGGCTCGGAAAAGATGGGCGTGTCGCCCAAGGGTGCCAAGGTGCATGTCATCATCGCCGCCTGGCCGTGGGGCGCCTACCTGGGTGAGGAAGGCATGCAGCGCGGTATCCGCATCAAGACCTCGTCCTACACCCGCCACCACGTAAACATCACCATGGTGCGCGCCAAGGCCTCCGGCAATTACATGAACTCCATTCTTGCCAACAACGAGGCGACCACCGACGGCTACGACGAAGCCCTGCTTCTCGACCCGGAAGGCTACGCCTGCGAAGGTGCCGGCGAGAACCTGTTCATCGTCAAGAACGGCAAGCTCTATACGCCAGATCTGACCGCCTGCCTGGAAGGCATTACCCGCGCCACTGTCATGCAACTGGCCGGCGAACTGGGCATCGAGGTCATCGAGAAGCGCATCACCCGCGACGAAGTCTACTGTGCCGACGAAGCCTTCTTCACCGGCACTGCCGCCGAAGTGACGCCGATCCGCGAACTCGACAACCGCCAGATCGGTCCCGGCCATCGCGGCCCGATCACCAAGGCGCTGCAGGAAAAGTATTTCGACGTGGTCTATGGCCGCTCTGCCGCGCACGCTGACTGGCTGGCCGTCGTCTAATCCAGGGAGAAAACCATGTCCGACAAGAAGACTATCGAAGTCACCGCCCACGACCTGCCGCTTCACTGCCCGACGCCGAATGCGCCGCTGTGGAGCCAGCACCCGCGCGTTTTCCTCGACGTACTGAAGACTGGCGAAGTGACCTGCCCGTATTGCAGCGCCAAGTATGTCTTCAAGGGCGAAGCCCCCAAAGGCCATCACTAGGGCACGGACGGCGGGCCGCAAGCCCGCCGTTTTCGCATGAAGAAAGCCCTGATTGTCGCTCCCTCGTGGATTGGCGACACCATCATGGCGCAACCGCTGTTCGCTCGGCTGTGCGCCCGCCACCCTGGTTTGCATCTCGATGCCTTGGCACCTCGCTGGGTCGCTCCCGTGTTACAGCGCATGGCAGAAATCCGCGAGGTTGTCGACAGCCCGTTCGGACACGGCCAGCTGTCGCTCAAAGCGCGTTGGCGCCTGGCTCGCGATCTTTCGGACCGCGGTTACGACACCGTCTACGTCCTTCCCAACTCACTGAAATCAGCCCTCGTGCCATGGCTGGCGGGCATTCCGCAACGCGTCGGTTTTACTGGCGAATCGCGCTACGGCCTGATCAACATACGCCACACCCTGGATAAACAGGCCCTGCCGCTTATGCTTGAGCGATTCATGCAACTGGCCGAAATGCCGGGCACCGCACCGAGCAAGCCAATACCCCATCCGCGCATCCGCTCCAGCCAAGACGACCAGCAGCGAACGTTGACAGAACTCGGCATGAGTAAACCCGAACGTATCGTCGCCTTCTGCCCCGGTGCCGAATATGGACCCGCCAAGCGCTGGCCAGCCGCGCATTTCGCCGCATTGGCCAAATCATTGGCCAAGCATGGCTACAGTATCTGGTTGTTCGGTTCATCCAAGGACCATGCAGTGGCGGAGGAAATCGCCCAGCTTGCCCCCGGTCTGTGCCGCAACCTATGCGGTGCCACCACGCTCGGCCAAGCCGTCGACCTGCTCGCCCTGACCGATCTGGTGGTGTGCAACGACTCCGGCCTGATGCATGTCGCCGCCGCCCTCGACCGCTCCATCGTCGCACTGTACGGCTCGTCGTCCCCGGGCTTTACGCCGCCGCTTTCCGAACGGGCCGACGTTGTCAGCCTGAACCTCGAGTGCAGCCCCTGCTTCAAGCGCGAATGCCCGCTCGGTCACCTCGACTGCCTGAACAAACTGACGCCCGAGCAGGTCCTCGAATACTGCCGAAAATGGATCTCGCCATGAGCAAACCAGGCCACTTCGCATCGCCCGATGACGTCGAGCACGCCTTCTACGAGGCTATCAACCAAGGCGATGCTGATCTACTGATGCTGGTGTGGGCCGAGGATGAGGAAACTGTCTGCGTTCATCCGACCGGCGTCCGCCTACTCGGCGAAGCACCGATCCGCGAAAGCTGGCGCAGCATCTTCGCCAGCGCCAAGATCCGCGTCCAGCCAGAATCGGTCGCCCATTGGCACGGCACGGTGATGGCCATCCACCACCTGACTGAAGTCCTCTTCGTCGGCGACGACCCTAGCCCGCACGGCCCGCTGCATGTCACCCATGTCTTTGTCCGTGGCGCCCACGGCTGGCGGCTGGTCAGCCGGCATGCCTCAGCCGCCGATGACGGTCATCAGGCCATGGCCGATGCCGTCCCGCACACCCTCCATTGAAATCCGTCAGTGAAGCCCTATAGAGCCCCCGGCTGGCTGCCCGGTGGCCAAGCCCAGACCTTGTGGCCCCTCGTCATCAAGCCCCTGCCCATCCCCCTGCGCCGCGAACGCTGGACCACCCCGGATGGTGATTTCATCGACGTCGACCACCTCGACGGCCCTGTCGAATCGCCTCTACTAGTCCTTTTCCACGGCCTCGAAGGCAGCGCCCGCAGTCACTACGCTCGGTCGACCGCCCATACCTGCCAGAAAATTGGCTGGCGCCTGGCACTACCGCATTTTCGCGGCTGCTCCGGCGAACTGAACCAGCAGCCACGCGCCTACCACTCGGGTGACTCGGCAGAAATTGATTGGATCCTGCGTCGACTGCATCATGGCAACGGTGGTCAGCGACTGCATGTGGTAGGCATTTCGCTGGGCGGCAATGCACTGCTCAAATGGGCCGGGGAACAGAAGCAGGCTGCGAGCGAATTGGTCACCGGCGTCGCCGGCATCTGCGCTCCGCTCGATCTTGCTGCCTGCGGCCATCACCTGGCCCGCGGCATCAATCGGATCTACACCCGACATTTCCTCGACACCCTCAAGGCGCGCTCAGCCGCTCGCCTAGCACGCTTCCCCGGTCTTTTCGACCCGGAACGCATGCACCGGGCACGCAATCTCTGGGAATTCGACGATGCCGTGACCGGACCGGTGCATGGCTTTGCCGGTGCCGATGACTACTGGGCGCGTTCGTCGGCAAAACCGTGGCTGAAGTCAATCGCCGTTCCTGCCTTGGTCATCAATCCCAAAAACGACCCTTTCCTCCCCTCCGTCGCACTACCCGGCACAGCTGACATCAGCCCCAGCGTCCTCCTTGAGCAACCCGCTACCGGTGGTCATGTCGGCTTCGTCAGCGGGCCCTTTCCGGGAAATCTGGACTGGCTGCCGCAAAGACTCTTACACTTCTTCGTTTCCGAAACGGAATAGCACAACATCATGAACCAACTACCAGCCGAAATCTTCAAGGCCTACGACATCCGGGGCATAGTCAATAAATCACTGACCGCTGAGGTCGTACGCCAGGTCGGCCATGCCTTGGGTTCATTGGCTATCGAGCAAGGACAAACCGCCATCGCCGTCGGCCGTGACGGTCGCCTGTCCGGCCCGGAACTCTCCAGCGCACTGATGGATGGCATCTGTGCCGCCGGCGTAGATGCCATCGATGTCGGTTGCGTACCGACTCCGCTCACTTACTTCGCCGCCTACGAACTCGGCTGCCACTCCTGCGTCTCGGTCACCGGCAGCCACAATCCACCCGACTATAACGGTCTGAAGATGGTGATCGGCGGAACCACGCTGGCGCTCGATGCCATCCAGGACCTAAAGAAGCGCATCGAGGCCGGCAACCTGAAGCATGGCCAAGGCCAACGCCGCAACGCTGACATCACAGCTGCGTACGTCGACAAGATCATCGGCGATGTCAAGCTGGCCCGCCCGATGAAGATCGTCATGGATTGCGGCAACGGCGTAGCCGGCGCCATCGCTCCCGAACTGTTCAAGCGCCTAGGTTGCAAGATCGTACCGCTCTATTGCGAGGTGGACGGCAATTTCCCGAATCACCACCCGGACCCGTCTAAGCCGGAGAACCTGGCCGACGTGATCAAGGCGCTCAAGGAAACCGATGCCGAGATCGGCATCGCCTTTGATGGTGACGGCGACCGACTCGGTGTGGTTACAAAGGATGGCGAAATCATCTTCCCTGATCGCCAGCTGATGCTGTTCGCCGCCGATGTGCTCTCCCGCGTCCCTGGCGGCCAGGTCATCTACGATGTCAAATGCACCCGTCTGCTCGCCCCGTGGATCAGACAGCACGGCGGCGTGCCGCTGATGTGGAATACGGGCCACGCCCTGGTCAAGGCGAAACTCAAGGAAACCGGCGCCCCGCTGGCTGGTGAGATGTCCGGCCACACCTTCTTCAAGGAACGCTGGTACGGCTTCGACGACGGCCTATACACCGGCGCCCGCCTGCTCGAAATCCTGAGCAAGTCCGTCGATGCCAACCCGGTCCTCAAGAACCTGCCCAATGCCCCGTCGACCCCGGAGCTAAACATCAAGATGGCCGAAGGCGAACCCTTTGCCCTCATCGACAAGCTGAAGGTCAACGGAAAATTTGATGGTGCCGAAGAAATCATCACCATCGATGGCGTCCGCGTCGAGTATCCTGACGGTTTCGGGTTGGCCCGCCCATCGAACACCACGCCGGTCGTCGTCCTGCGCTTCGAAGCTGACAATGCAGCAGCTCTAGAACGCATCCAGAATGGGTTCCGACAGGCGCTGAATGCGGTCTGGCCTGGAATTCAGCTACCGTTTTAAGGAATCCTTGTGAGTGATGCTACCGCCGAGCAGCTTTTTCTCGGACGCCAACCAATCCTGGATCGTAATCAGCAGCTATTTGCTTACGAACTTCTGTTTCGTAGCGGAGGGCACAACTTTGCCGAAGTCACGGACGGTGTTCAGGCGACCGCGACCGTCATCGCCAACGCCTTCACCGAACTCGGGGTAGAAGCAGCGCTGGGGCAGCACCGAGGTTTCATCAACGTCGACGAGCAATTTCTGTTCAGCGACATGCTGGAACTACTGCCACGACACGCTGTGGTCCTGGAAATCCTCGAAACCGTTCCGCCGACCCCCGCCGTAATCGAACGCTGCCGCGCGCTGAAAGCTGCCGGATTCACGCTGGCTCTCGACGATGTCGTCCAACTCGAACCTGAATTTACCGAATTGCTGGCGTTGGTCGAAATCGTCAAGGTCGATATCCAACCGCTATCCCGTGTTCAGCTGATGCAGTTGTCCATGAAGCTCAAGCCGATGGGCAAGCAATTGCTCGCCGAAAAGGTCGACTCTCGCGAGCAGATGGAGCAATGCCTAAAACTCGGCTTCTCGCTTTTCCAGGGCTACTACTTCGCCAAGCCCAGCATCATCGCTGGCAAGAAGCTTGATCATTCGCAGCTGTCCATGATGAAGCTGATGGGCCTGCTGCTCGGCGATGCCGACACCAGCGAACTCGAATCCGCCCTGAAGCCGGAGCCCGGACTGACCATCAATCTCCTGCGCATGACCAACTCTGTCGGCGCCGGCTGTACCGAGCACATCACCTCGGTAGGCCATGCCATCACGGTTCTTGGCCGGCGTCAGTTGCAGCGCTGGCTACAGTTGTTGGTATTCGCGTCGGGTAACCAGACCAGCACCAGCAATCCGCTGCTGCAAATGGCCGCCACCCGCGGTCGCTTGATGGAGCTGTTGGCCGGTGAACTGTGCCCGAACGATAGCGGGTTGGCCGATCGCGCCTTCATGGCTGGCATCATGTCGCTTATGCCTATCCTCGTCAGCCAGTCGATTTCCGATATCGTGGCTCACCTCAGCCTGGCCGAAGATGTACGCGCCGCTCTGTGTGAAGGGAGCGGCCCGCTGGGTGCCTTACTGCGCATCACTGAAAGTAGCGAGAACGGGGATCTTGCCCAACTGGCTGCGGCTCTCGCCGAATCGCCGGGGCTGGGGCCGAAAGCCATCAATCGTGCCCAAACACAGGCTCTGCAATGGGCCAACGAGATCGGCCAGGAAAGGCCAGCATAAAGCCGTTACAAAACAGCTACAGGCGCACTACAAGTCGCTCCACTGTCGCCACCTATAATGATCTCGTCACTTACTTTACAACGACACATGAATAGCCAAGGGCATTATCAGCATTTCGGACAACACGCACTGGTCCAGCCACCGCAAGGCCCGCTCGCCAAGCTCGTCGCTTTCCTACTGAGCGCCACATTCTTGACTCTGGCCTTCATGTTTTCGTTGGTCGCTCTAGCTGTTGTCGCTGTGGCGGGGTTGGCCTTTGGTGGGTGGTTGTGGTGGCGCACCCGGCAGTTACGCAAGGAAACCAACCGGGCAAAATCGAGCCCGCGCCAGAACGATAGCGATGCACCGATGAATCGCCCTGATTACACGCCTTCAACGCCCCAACGCCGGTCTGCGACCGTTATTGAAGGCGAAGCAGTTCGTATGACGGAGGAACCCAGCGTTGCACAGGCTCGCCAAGTGAAATAACTGGCGCTGTTCGCTTAGCGCAGCTTGGGATTGAGCGAACCCCGGTTGTAATCCTTATCGCCAGGCATCAAGGTCCTCCCGATGCCGAACAGAGCGCCCTGCGCCTCGGCTGGATGTGCTTTGTTTTCCGGATATTCGGCAGCGACTTTCTGAGCGACTGCGGCTCTTGCCGCATCGACGAACTCCCAGCGCCCATTCGGAAACAGGCGAACCTTTTGACCATCCACCGTAACTGCCTCGACCGGGTTGCGATCGAGTTCGGCAGCGAAGCCTTGCCCCGCTGCCAGAACTAGCACGAGCGGAATGATGGCTTTCACAATTTGCCTGCGACCCAGGCTGCAACCGAAGCCAGCGCCGCCGGCAGATTTTCCGGCTGCGTTCCCCCGGCCTGAGCCATATCAGGACGACCACCACCCTTGCCGCCAACCTGCTGGGCAATATGATTGACCAATTCGCCGGCCTTGACCTTACCGGTCAGGTCAGCGGTAACTCCGGCAATCAACGTCACCTTGCCATCAGCTACCGAGGCCAGTACGATCGCCGCCGACTTCAACCGGTCCTTCAGCTTGTCCATGGTTTCGCGCAGTGCGCTGACATCGGCCCCCT
>JAGWUW010000126.1 GCA_028868235.1 Betaproteobacteria bacterium
GGATCGGTGCGGACGATGACCACGCCCACCTTCGCAATATGGGCGTTGGAGTTCCAGATCTTCTGGCCATTGATGATGAAGTCGTCACCATCGCGCTTTGCGGTCGTCCGCAGCGCGCCCAGGTCCGATCCGCCCGAAGGTTCCGAAAACAGCATGCACCAAAGCTCGCTGCAGGCGAGCGCGCCCGGCAGGAACTCCTGCTGTACCTCTTCAGAGCAGTAGGTCAAAAGCGCCTGGCCGCACTGATTCACACCGATCGGATTGACGATCGAGGGAGGAACAATTCCGGCGCGCTTCAGCTCTTCGGCGATGATAAGCTGCTTTTCCGGATCGGCTGAAAGCCCCCACGGGGCCGGCCAATGCGGCGCAGCATAGCCCTTCTTGGCCAACTCCTCGTAGGTGACGTTAGGCCGAGCCTCCAGCCAATCGCGCACTTCGAGGCGGCGCGGATCATCGTCAGCGGGAAGAATGAAGTCCATTTCGCTCTCCAAAATACAATGTCCGGACGTCGCTGTCCGTTGTCTTGCCACTTTGTCTCCCTAGCGGCGAACCTTATTTCGACGTCAGCGTCAAATCGGCTCGCAACTGGATCAATCACGTAAAGCATGCGTTCTATCCGTTGGAAGGTTTGCAGTGTCAAGCCGAAACCTCCACGCCCGATATGGCGTTATTTGACGGCTTGATCCCGACTTCTCGAAGAAGCAACTGAGCTGGCATTTCGTCTCGCAGTTGCGAGCAATCAAGCACTCCGACTCAAAATCCGACCGATCGCGACAAGCTGGGATGTCCGGCATCCGGCCACCGACGCCTCAATGTCAAGATTCGCACTTGCGACTTCACTAGGTCGCATGCTTTAATTTCACAGCGAACATAAGCTGCCGATCCGGCTCGGACGAAACCTTCCGAGACGGAAACCCATGCGGCAGACTGATACAACGACGGAGAGTGAAGTGACTGACATGGCCGCGAACGGCAAAATTGCTGTAGAAGATCTCTCCCCCCTTTTTCAGCCAATGAAAATCGGGCCAGTCACCGTGCCGAACCGGATGATGATGGCGGGGATGTCGGCTGGTGTAAGAGCTGACGCCAATGGCGGGGTGGATCCGCAAATGGCGGCCTACATCATAGAGCGCGCGCGCGGCGAACCTGCGCTAATCGCAATCGGAGCCTCGCGCGTGGTTCCGGACAATCATCGCACGTCGCACCAGATTGAACTGTTCAATGACGACTTCATCCCGTCGATGGCCAAGCTGGCGGAAGCGGTTCGGAAGCAGAACAGCCTCCTGGGTATCCAGCTCTGGAACGGCGGCGGCACCGAAGGGACCAGCCCCGACTCGCTGATGTCGCCATCCGGACTATCCGCGAATGTGCGGACCGCCTTGGGAGACCCGACATCACGCCAACGGCACCAGGCGAACCGGGCAATGACGATCGAAGAGATCGAAGAAGTGGTCGGTCATTTCGGCGCCGCGGCCCGCCGCTGCGCCGAAGCGGGCCTGGGATTCGTCGAGATCCATGCAGGACATGGCTACCTGCTCAGCAACTTCCTGACTCCTCTCTTCAACCGACGCGAGGATGAATACGGCGGGAGCTTCGAGAATCGTACGCGCATGCTGCTTCGCGTGATCAACGAAGTGCGCAAGGCGGCCGGCGATCAGATGGCCGTTGGCCTCAAGTACAACGGCAGTGATTTCCTTGGCGACCAGGGCTGGACGATTGAGGATAGTTGCCGCCTAGCACCTCTCGCAGAGGCAGCGGGCGCCGACTATATCACCATCACGGCCGGCCTTGTAGGCACGCCGCAACTCACCATTCCACCGATGTATGAGCCGCAGGGCTGCTACACCGACCTTGCCGCGGCGGTGCGCCCGCATGCCTCCGTTCCAATCGGAACGATCGGCCGGATCAAGAGCCCGACGATGGCACGTGACCTGATCGTTGAGGGCAAGGCGGACTTCGTCTGTTTTGGCCGAGCCACGATTGCCGACCCTGATTTCTTCGGGAAGACCCGCCGCGGCGCACTTAGCGAAATCCGCCCCTGCCTGGCTGATTGCCGGGGCTGCATAGACGAACACACCAGTCGACATCCGCATCCAGCCGATGCGAGCTGTGTCGTGAACCCGCGGATGGGTCGGGAATTGACCTGCGTTGACGTCAAGGGCGTTGCCGCTGAACAGCCGAAGTCTGTCGTGGTCATTGGGGGCGGTCTTGCCGGCATGGAGGCTGCACGCATGACCGCCTTCTCGGGGCACCGCGTCACGCTGTTGGAACGTCGCGATCGGCTGGGCGGGCAGATGCTGCTTGCGCGCGAAATGCCGGGTCGGCGGGAAATTGGCGACATTATTCCATGGTATGAGCGGCAACTCACCTCACTCGGCGTCGATGTGCGCCTGGCCACCGAAGTCACCGATGCCATGATCAGCACCCTTTCTCCCGACGTTATCGTGGTGGCAACCGGTAGCCAGCCGTCCATTCCCCAAAACCTGATCGATATCGTGATGAACAGCGATTCGACTGAAATGATTTTGCTCGACGATCTGGTCGAGGGAAAACTGCCAGTAGGCAAGTCTGTGCTTATAGTTGGCGGAGACCAGAATGGCATGGTGGTGGCTGACTACCTCGCCGAACGCGGCGCTGCCGTGACCGTCGCCGAGTTTGGAAGCCATTTTGGGCACAAACTTGCTGCCCATGACCGCTGGTACCTTCTGAACCGGCAGAACGCAAAGCAAGTGAAGCGGGTAAAGAACGTCCATGACATCGTGCGAGGTAATCACGAAGAACTCACATTGCAGACGGCTGAGGGCCCGTATCCGCTCGGGAAAATTGATGCAGTGGTTTTCGCCAGTGAACGAAAATCCGATCGCGCCATCCTCGAAGCGGCCGAGAGCCAAAGTGCGAGAGTTGTTGTCGTGGGAGATGCCCACGATGTCGTTTCGGAGAACGGCGGGACCATCTTCGCCAATATCGCTCACGCCTACGACTCTACCCGAAGGATTTGACCGAACTCCGCTTGACCTGAGGATAACAACCTTCTTTGCCGCGCGAGCAAATTTCGGACAGGACAGGCCCGAAGGGAACTTACATGGATCTCGGAATTGCGGGAAAGCGGGCTCTTGTGCTCGGAGCAAGCAAGGGCCTCGGGGCAGCCAGCGCGCGGGCATTGCTTGGCGAAGGTGTAGAAGTGCACACCATCTCGCGCAGCGGCACTTCCCCAGCCCCCGGAATGACAGCCCTTGCGGCTGATCTGTCGCACGGTGACGGCGTCAAGCGCGTGATCGACCATGTCGCCAATGTAGGACGGTTTGATATTCTGGTTGCCAATTCGGGCGGCCCCAGACCGGGTCCTGTACAGGGCGTAGGCAATGATGAATGGCAAGCCAACTTCGTGGCAATGGCTGTCCCGTTCTTCCGAATCTCTGATGCCGTCCTGCCAGGAATGCTGGTCGGAAACTGGGGCCGGATCATCACGATCGGTTCGACGAGCGTGGTGCAGCCAATCCCGGGCATCGGCATCTCGAATACCGTTCGCGGCGCGGTGGCCGGCTGGTCCAAGACGCTGGCCAACGAAGTCGCCTCATATGGAATAACGGTCAACATGGTTCTGCCCGGACGGTTCGATACCGATCGGGTCCGCGAACTTGATGGACTTAGGGCAAAGGCCGAGGGCCTCTCAACCGATCAGGTCAAGGCCGCAGTCACCCGCGATATTCCGGTGGGCCGGTATGGCAACGCGAACGAATTCGGTGCAGTCGTTGCCTTCGTCGCCAGCCAGCAGGCCGCCTACCTCACCGGTTCGATGCTGCGGGTCGACGGCGGCGGCATTCGATCGATTTGACGGGTGGACGCTGGTTCGAACAAGCGGGACGTTCAGTCCACTTGCGCGTGGCGCAATTTTGTCGTTTCAACCAACTTTCGTAACCGCTATCGGCATTCGCCTCCGATAGCTGCCACTTCGCGCTAAACTGTTAGGTTACATTAGAGATGGTACGCACAAGAAAGGCCGACTCGGACCAACTCGAAGAGCGTGCGGATACACGAAAGAACATCAAGGTCGCTGCGCGACGCCTGTTTGCAGAACGCGGCGTGGAAGCAGTGACGGTTCGCGAAATCGTCGCCGCAGCAGGTGCGAAAAACGGTGGATCGCTCAACTATTATTTCAAATCGAAAGAAGCACTAGTCCTTGAACTGATCAACGAGATCTTTACCGATTGGAGCGCCGTGTGGCTCGAGCGTATCTCCGAACTCGACCGACAGGGAGGTCCGTCTAGCGTGCGAGAAGTCGTTGATATCATTATTCGAGGCCCTCGTCCTGAATACTTCACGGATCCTTCACCCACCGCTAACCGGTTCCTCGCAAGCGTCCTATTTGTGCGGCGGAAAGAGGTGTCCGCGTACCTCGATGGAATGAACTTTCTTGTCTACCGGCGGTTGCTGCAGCTCATCGGCAGCCTCTGCAAGCACATTCCTGAACCGATCTTGCGCCAACGCCTGGTGTTTTTCGCCTGGTATGTCCTCTCGGTCGAGGCAGCGCGCGAGGGATGGGTTGCAAGTCGAAGGCGAAGCGACGTTTGGTCGGGAACCGATCCACAGCTAAATCTCGTCGAGACTGCAACGGCTTTGATCGAGGCGGATATGCCCCCTTCCGAAATCACCAGTCCATCCCGTCGGACAAGCAGGCGCCAGGCTAGCAGGCATTAAATGTCAGCATTCCAGAAGCCTGCGGCACTGGGGCGCCGACGTATCCTGTGCGGCGCGTCCCCATGGTGATCATCGCGTCATGTCCAGCGCACCAAGGACATCGAGGTCTTCGGCAGCGATTGTCACTAGCTCACCCGATCCTTCGATAAATTCCCTTGAGGCTGCCTCGTCCGGGTTGCAGGATCCATTTATTACCGCATGCGCCATCTGCTGCCGGTAAACGAGCCACGCATCGTGGAAGCTGTCCGCCGCCATCCCTTCCGCACGGGCAACTTGCAGATAGTGCCGCAAGAGACGACCTTCCTCGGCGCGGCGATCCTCAACCGAGAGGCCGGTGACGATGAGATAGGAAACGTCGTACATATATGTGTTCGCAAAATAGAGCTGAAAATCCATCCAGCCGGGCGTTCCGTCGCGTTCAAAAAAAACATTCCCGCCGTGCGGATCGCCGTGGAGCAAGGTCTTTGGCGCCGAATCGTTCAAAGCCCAATTTCGGTCCAGTGCCTCGCGAGCTAGGGTAACATTGGGGAAGATTGAGGCCAAGCGGTGGCCAAATGGGCGTTGCAGAATATGTTCCCAATGTTGATCACGGATGCAATACTTCATGAAATCCCGCTGCGGCAATTCGAAACCCGCAAGGCTATCAAGTCGGGGATCACCTTCCCATTTTGCATGCATTCGCGCGAGCTGTTCCAGCAATGCTGAAACCTCATCGACCTTGAGTGCGCCCCAACCCTTGTCCATGAAAACGAACCGCGCGCCGCGCGTGGCGATAAGATCTTCAAGCATCGTGATGCCCTGTCGATCCTCGTCGCAGGCGGCGTAGTAACACGTGGGGATGTTCATCGAAACATCCTCCGCCATGTCACTGTAGAACCGCGCTTCCTGCTGCAATACTGCCCAGTAGCGATTTAGCTGCTTCGGCGTGAAGCCGCCCTTTATATATACTGAATCCGGGGCTCGCTGACCGGTGCCGCGGTCGGCATATCGCAGAGTGATTTTGCACGATGCCGAGGTTCCGATGCGCTCGCCAGTGCGCTCAATGGCTTCAACTCTTGCACCAGGAAACTTCGCCGACAGGGCCTCAGTAAAGAACTCGGGCGTGAATTCATCGAAAGAGTGCGGCAATCGTTGAACGGTCTTCACAGTATCCACTTCGTCTCTCCGTATGAAACCGTGATCAGCAGGCTTGCACGCATTGGCCTGGATTCGAGCAAGACACATGCCGACTCACCATGGCTCGATCCCGGTATCGTTGAAGAAGCCTCCGGTAAGGGCCGGTTCTGGCATGGTTGCCAATTCTACGGCCCGTCGCACCCCCTGTGCGGGCGTCAGGATACCGGTGTTGTCGTTGATGTCAGTTGCGACAAAGCCCGGATTGATCGCGTAGACCCTTATCGGGGTGTCGCGCAAATCATTGGCAAAGCCAACCACAATAGCATTGAGCGCCGCCTTGGATGCCGAATAGGCCGCCCGGGGCCAGCGAGAGAGCCCGCTTGCCGGATCAATCAGCCGTGTGAGCGAACCCATGCCCGAGCTGATCATTAAAATTCGCCCGTCGGTCGACGTGCGAAGCAACGGGAGGAAGGCCTGGGTTACCAGAATCACACCGAGCACATTTGTCTCAAAGATCGACCGTGTTGCATCAACGGAGATCTCCGAGGCCTTTCCATCATCCGGCGGCATCGGCGAGATTCCAGCATTGTTGATCAGTACATCAAGGTGACCGATTTCAGCAGCAAGCGCGCTTGCTGCTGCATCGACCCCGTTACGATCGCGGACATCGAGCTGAAGCACGCGGACATTGCCTGCCGGGCGCAATCTGTCCGCAGCCGCTTCTCCCAATGCAAGATCGCGGCTCCCGATCCATACGCGATAGCCACGCTCCGCGAGCTGGCGGGCCATCTCGTAACCGAGCCCCTTGTTACCTCCTGTTACCAAGGCCGTCTTACGCTGCACCATACGCGCCAACCCCGTTCCGCCCCGGCACTTGCAACTATACCTAATGGAGCAATATATTTCCTACTAATGCTATCTGCTCTCAAACATAAGAATATAAAATTGGTGATTTGTCGATAATAATCGAAAATGTAGTCGACAACCTTCCCTTATGCGAGATAGGGTTTTAGTAAAAATAATTCAGTTGAGAAAACTATCGTGCATTTATTTACAATAAAAGCCCCGCACGACCAATGCGGGGCTTTTACTTTAATAAACCACTATATATATCAGAATTCCGACGGTCGGATCGTGACCTTCAGCCAGATTTCCCGACCGCGCGACACGGGGCCTTCATAGTCCGAAATAATCCCCGTAGCCGTACCGGTGGTGGACGACACACCCGTACCGAAGGAACCGTTAGCGGTGACGCCGAAGTGCTTGTCAGTCAAGTTACGACCGATGACCTGAAATGTCATGCTCTTCGACTTAGTCGAAAACGACAGACCGGCGTCCAGCAAGAGGCGGCTCGGGCTAAAGCCGATCGGGCTCAATTCCTGAGAGAGGTACTGCTTGGAAGTATAAACCCCGTTGGCATTTATCCCCACATTCCAGTTGTCACTAACATCGGTTTCATAGTTGAAGCCAAAGCTACCGCTAAATTCCGGAGCACGGGGAAGCGGTCGTCCATTGAACTGCTGGGCCAGCACA
>JAGWUW010000001.1 GCA_028868235.1 Betaproteobacteria bacterium
TGCTTGACCCGGAGGATCTGCGACGGATGCATCGAGAAGATGCGCAGGCCCATGCCGAGCAGCAGGCGGGTCAGTTCGGGATCGCCGGCCATTTCACCGCACACGGAGACCGGGATGCCGACCTTCTCGGCGCTGGCCAGCGTGTGGGCGATGAGCATCAGCACAGCCGGGTGCAGCGGGTCGTAGAGGGCGGAAACCTGCTCGTCGGTGCGGTCGATGGCCAGCGTGTACTGGATCAGGTCGTTGGTGCCGATGGACAGGAAGTCGAGGCGACGCAGGAACAGGCCGACGGCCAGCGCCGCGGCGGGAATCTCGATCATGCCGCCGACCTCGATGTTCTCGTCGAAGACGGCTTTTTCCCCGCGCAGGCTGGATTTCGCCTGCTCCAGCGCAGCCAGGGTCTGGTCGATCTCGTGGGCATGCGCCAGCATCGGGATGAGCAGCTTGATCGGACCATGCTTGGAGGCACGCAGGATGGCGCGCAACTGGGTCTGGAACATGCGCGGCTCGGCCAGCGACAGACGGATGGCGCGGCGACCGAGGGCCGGGTTGGTCTTGACGCGGTCGCCGGCGCTGGCGTTCGGATTCAGATCCTTGTCGGCGCCGAGGTCGAAGGTACGGATGGTGACCGGCCGGCCGGCCATGCCCTTGACCACCTTCTTGTAAGCCTCGTACTGCTCCTGCTCGTCGGGTATGTCGCCGCGATCGAGAAAGAGGAATTCGGTACGGAACAGGCCGATGCCTTCGGCCCCGCATTCGAGGGCAACCGGCACGTCGCCGGGCAGTTCGATATTGGCGAACAACTGCACCTCGACGCCGTCGATCGTCTCCGATTTGGCTGTCTTCAGGTGCCGGAGCTTGGATTTCTCCAGCTCGATCTGTTCCTTGCGCAGCTGGTATTCGTCGAGGATGCGCTGGTCGGGATTGACGATGACGACGCCGCGCAGGCCGTCGACGATCAGCAATTCACCGTCGCGGATCAGGCCCCGACCGTTCTCCAGGCCGAGCACGGCCGGAATGGCCATCGAGCGGGCGAGGATGGCGGTGTGCGAGGTGGCGCCGCCGACATCGGTAATGAAGGAAGCGAAGCGGTGTTCCTTGAAGGCGATGGTGTCGGCCGGCGACAGGTCGTGGGCGACGACGATCAGGCTTTCTTCCTTGGACTTCTTGGCGTTTTTCAGCGCCGCCCGGCCGGGATGGCCGAGCAGTTCCTTGACCACCCGCTCGACGACCTGCACGACGTCGAACTTGCGCTCGCGCAGGTAGGGATCCTCGAACTGGTCGAACTGGTCGACCAGGTGCTCCATCTGCTGGACCAGCGCCCATTCGGCATTGCAGCGCCGTTCGCGAATGATGTCGCGCGGCTTTTCAGCCAGTTCCGGGTCTTCCAGGAACATGGTGTGGATGTCGATGAAGGCATTGAGCTCGGCCGGGGCGTGCTCGGTGTTCTCCTTCATCAGGATCAGTTCGTCCTTGACTGCCTTGACGGCGGCGTCGAAGCGCTCGATTTCCTTGTCGATCAGGCGTGGCGCCAGCGTCAAGTGGGCCACTTCCAGCGTGGCGTGCGACATCAGCATGGCTCGCCCGATGGCGATGCCGCCGGAAACCCCCAAACCGTGCAGCGTAAAGCTCATGTGGCTTATTCCCCCTCGCCGAAGTAGTCGGCGATCAGTGCGAGCAGGGCTTCCATCGCCTCGGCCTCGTCGGCGCCATTGGTTTCCAGCGTCACCTTCGAACCCTTGCCGGCAGCCAGCATCATGACGCCCATGATGCTCTTGGCGTTGATGCGGCGGCCGCCCTTACTCATCCAGACCTCGCACTTGTACTTGCCGGCAAGTTGGGTCAACTTGGCCGAGGCACGGGCGTGCAGGCCAAGCTTGTTGATGATTTCGGTTTCCTGGGTGAGCATGAATTCGTTTCCGGTTAATGGTCCAGCATGTTGAGGATGCCATCGCGGCCGCCATCACGAGCACGGATAAGCAGAGTCTCCATGCCCTTGTCGCGATAAGTTAGGGCGCGCAGCAGCATTGGCAGGTTGGCGCCGCTCAGGCCTTCGATCCGGCCCGGCTCGAGCAGCTTGAGCACGAGGTTTGCCGGCGAAGCACCGAAGATATCGGTCAGCACCAGCACGCCCTCACCGTTATCGACCAGTTGCAACATCTGGCGAGCAAGCGGCAATAAATCCAACGGGTCGTCCTGGGCGGACAGTCCAAGCTGGTTCAATTGTGGTGGGCGCTTGTTCAGCACATGGCAGGCATTCTGGACGAGCGCCTCGCCATAGCTTCCATGCGTGATGAGAAAAATGCCGATCATGCTCCGGATTCTAACCGAAGCTTTTAAACTGGAAACGGCAGACGAGCGCTTGTTTACCGCTATTAGCGTAATGAATGCTGCGATTGTTGGTTTGAAAGCGAGTAACGCGAATAGCGTATCCACCAAACCCTATCTGGTGCGGCTTCCAGGTTTATTTGCGGCTAACGATCAGAATGCCGATGACAACCAAGAGAGCGCCGGTACTCTGTGCAGCCGAAATGTGCTCACCGAGCAACCACCAGCCGAAGCCGATGGTCAGGATGGGACCAACCATGCCGAACAATGAGGCATGGCCGGCGCCGATGCGCCGAATAGCGGCCGACTGGGCGAAGACCGGGACGATGGTCGAAAAGACAGCCATTGCCATCCCCCATCCGTAGACCGGCAGCGGCTGGATAAAGGCCGAGAAGGGCTGGGCGACCATGAAATGGCCCAGGGTTACCGCCGAGGACATCAGCATGGCCAGCGCCGAAAAGCGCATGGCACCTAGCCGGGCGATCATCGCACCGCTGCCCGACAGGTACAGCGCATAGGACACGCTGGAGCCAAACACCAGCGCACCGCCGATCAGTACGCTGCGCGTATCCCCAAGATGCAGGTCATGAACGAAGGCAAAGCCGATGCCGGTGTAGCACAGGACCATGGCGAGCCCCTCACGCCGGGTGAAGGGCTTACCCTGAAACATCACTCCGATCAGGATGGTCAGTGTCGGATAGGTGAACAGGATCAGGCGTTCCAGGCCAGCCGAAATGTACTCCAGTCCCCAGAAATCGAGGATGCTGGCGCCGTAGTAACCTAGGCAGCCAAGCATGACAAGTTTGCCCCAGTCGTCGCGCGTCAGGCTCTCCCCAGCCTTTTGGCCGGCCAGGCCGATCCACAGAAAAACCGGCAGCGCGAAACCCATACGCAAGGCAAGCAGGGTGATGGCGTCGACGCCATAGGGGTAGGCCAGCTTGATGAAAATCGCTTTCAGCGAGAAGCCGAGGGCTGCGATTAGCGCCAAGCCCGCGCCGTAAGCGTTCGATTTTTCCAAAGCCGCACCTGAAATAGAGGGAAGTGTCGCCATTAAAACCCCCGGTCGAAGTGCAGGCAATTGGTATTATCCAAAAGAAGCATTCGATGGAAACGAAACCTTGCGCTACGACCTCCCTGATCTCCGCCTGGTGGCGGCGATTGCTGATAGCGGCAGCCTGACACGAGCAGCCGAGCAGGTGCATCTGGCGCCGTCCTCGGCCAGCCATCGCCTGACCCAACTCGAAGCCGCGCTCGGCGTGCCACTCTTCGCCCGCCATGCTCGCGGCCTGACGCCCACGGCGGCCGGCGAATCGCTGCTACGCCACGCCCGACAGGTGTTCGCCCAGCTCGAGCAAATGCACGCCGATCTGGCACCCTACGCCAGTGGCGTGCATACCCAGGTCGCGATGTTCGCCAACACCAATGCCATCAACTGTTTTCTGCCAGAAGATCTCGGCGGCTTCCTACGCGAGCACCCGTTAGTGCGCATCAGCCTGGAAGAACAGCCGAGCCCAGCCATCATCCAGGCCGTAGCCGCTGGGCAGGTGGATATTGGCGTGGTCGCCGCCGAAGGCAATCTGGCCGGACTCGAAACCCAGCCTTACCGGCACGACCGGCTGGTGCTGATTGTTCCCTCCGGGCATTCACTCGCTGGCCAGAATGCCGTCACCTTTGCCCGGGTCCTGGCCGAACCCTTCGTCTGCCTGCATGCCGGCAGCGCCATTCATACCTTCATGATGAATCATGCCGCCCGCCTTGGTGGCCGGCTGGATGTCCGCATCCAGGTACGTAGCTTCAATGCAGTGTGCCGTATGGTTGCTGCCGGGGTCGGCATTGGCATGGTGCCGCGTTCGGCGGTGTCGCCTGGGGTCGCTGAACGCATCGTCACGGTAGAAATCACCGACGACTGGGCACCGCGCGATCTGCAGCTCTGCGTTCGTTCGCTGGTGGCACTAAATCCCTCTGCTGCCGCCCTGTTCAGGCATTTGGCTGGCATGGGGACCGGCTGACCCTTACTACCGGTGCTGGCGTACCGAGCGCTCTGGCGGATCGGCCTGGGCACCGTTCAGCCAGATGCCGCCAGCCAGCATTTCTCCTGCAGCCCAGCCAGGAAAGTTACAGGGGGCGCTTGACAGTCAACGCACCGCGCACCTGGCCCAAGTTATAGCCGGTAGCCTGGTCGTGCGGATAGTTTTCGGCCAGCTTGGCTTTCAGGCCGGCATCGAGATTTTCTGCAGCACCGTGGCAATTCAGGCAAACCGCACCAACCGGCAGAGCCTTCATGTAGCGGAAGACAGGCTTGCCGTCGAAGGTCACGATTTCGCTTTTCTCCAGCGTATCAATGTTCTCGCCATTGGCTGCGCGGATGTTGAAATCGGCCAATTGGCGCGCCTCCCACAGATCCGGCGTACCGCGCTCGGCATTCCGCGTCTTCAGGCTGACACGGCGGATGTCCCAGCCGGTTTCCTGGCGCTTAGCCTTGATCAAGGCTGGCGCTTGTTCCTTGCAGACGGGAATTGCCCCAGCCACGCCTTTATCTGCCACCGCCTCCTGCATGGCACCGACCACTTTCGGCAGGACCGGCAGCACCGCCTTTTTCGTCTCGGCGGTCAGGGCACCGATATCCTGGGCCAGCGCAGGGAGAGCGGCAATCAGCAGCACCATGGGAAGCAGTGTTTTCATGATCGATTCCAAGAAATTAGAAATTCCTTATGTTAATCCTTTTACGCATCTGCCGGTCATATTGCCGGAGCTTGACGCACTGCACAATCTGCCGTCAAAATGAAGCCATGACTTGCCGGATTTCCCTGTTGCCTCTGAAGCCGCTGCCCTGCCGCATTCTGCGCGCATGGCGTGCAGTCGTTTGCCCGGGGCCGGGGATGCATTAGTCGTCAGTGACATCCCGATTTCACTAGAGGCCGCGGCACCGAAACCCGCGGCCTTTTTGTTTTTCGTCGTTTTATCCCTTATTGAAAGAAACTGCCATGACCCCGATCGTCGAATGTGCCTCGCTGGCCAAGGGGCGCCGACACATCGACCGCATCGACGGTGAATTGGTTGCGCTGATCGCTGACCGGGGCGCCTATGTCCGACAGGCTGCCGGCTTCAAAAAACAGGCGAGGAAGTTCCCGTCCTACAGTGCAGTGGCACAGGCATTGGCCAAAGTGAATGTTCAGGTCGCGATAAGTGGTGCCGATCCAACCGTCGCAGATGCTACATGGCGGGCCGTGATCGGCGCGCTCATAGCCTGCGAGCACCAGCACTAGGCCGCCTTGCACCCCGTTCGCCGAAGCTGAATTGAACCGGAGAAATCAATGTCCGTCCCCCTTGCCTATCTCGGCATCATCCTAATCTGGTCCACCACGCCGCTCGCCATCCAGTGGAGCACCCAGGGCATCGGTTTTGCGCTGGCCGTGCTGGCGCGCATGGTAATCGGCGTCGTCGTCGCCGGGCTGATCATGGCGCTGTGGCGCGTCCCCTTTCCCCTACACGAACGGGCTCGCCGCGCCTATCTGGTCGGCGGCTTGGCCCTGTTCGGCGGTATGGCGCTGACTTACTGGGGGGCGCGCTATATCCACTCCGGCCTGATTTCTGTGTTGTTCGGGCTATCGCCGCTGGCCGCCGCCATCCTGGGCGCCATTTTTGTCGGCGAGCGCTCGCTGACGCCGGTCAAACTGATCGGCATGTTACTCGGCGCCGCCGGGCTGGCGATCATTTTCATTCATGGTGATAGCCTCGGGCACCAGAACGCGTTGGCTGGGCTGCTCGCCGTGCTGTGTGCGGTCACGGTTTATTCGGGCGGGATGGTCTGGCTCAAGCAGATTGGTGACGACAGCCCCCCGTTGGCCACCACCGTCGGTTCGCTGACTATTTCGCTTCCGCTGTTCGCGCTGGTCTGGTGGCTCACCGACGGGCACCTGCCGGAACTTGTGCCGCCGCGCGCCGGGGCCGCCATTGCTTATCTGGGCATTTTTGGATCGGTGATCGGCTTCGCGCTTTATTACTACGTGATCAAGCACCTCGAAACCTCAAAAGTAGCCCTGATCACCCTGATCACTCCGGTCATCGCCCTGCTGCTTGGCAGCTGGCTGAATGGCGAAACGATCAGCCTGCGCCTATGGGTCGGCACGGCGCTCATCCTTCTCGGTTTGAGCGTGCATCAATGGGAGATGCTGAGCGGCTTTCGGCGACGTACCTGAATCTGGTCATCAGGGCCGTTCAGGCGGCCCTGATGGCGATCAGACCACGCTCAGCCAGTCGACATGAATCCCATCCTCGCCCTTGACGCAGGCGAAGTAGCGCTCCTGCAGCAGGCGGGTTACTGCCCCAGGTTTGCCCTGCCCGATGCGCCGCCTATCTACCTCGATCACCGGAGTGATCTCAGCCGCTGTACCAGTCAAAAACACCTCGTCGGCGCAATAAACCTCATCACGAGTGATCCGCTTGGCGCGCACCGTCAACCCAGCCTCACGGGCCAGGGTTTCCACCGTACGGCGGGTAATACCATCGAGCGCTGAAGTGGTTTCTGGTTGCAGCACGTCACCGTCGCGAACGATGAACACGTTTTCACTCGAGCCTTCCGCCACGTAGCCCTCGGTATCGAGCAGCAGCGCCTCGTCGTAGCCGTCGCGGCGCGCCTCGCGTACGGCGAGGATGGAATTGGCATAGGTTGAAATGGCCTTGGCCCGACACATCTGCACGTTGGGGTGATGCCGCGCATAGGAAGAAACACGAACGCGAATCCCTGCCTCGACGGCCTGACCGCCAAGATAGGCACCCCACGGCCAGGCGGCAACCATGACATGGGTATCAGCACCGGCTGGGTCCACTCCCAATTTCTCTGCACCGAGGAAAACCAGCGGCCGGATGTAGGCGCGGTGTAATCCGTTGCGGCTCACCGCTTCGCGGCATGCGCTACGTAACGTGGCACGGTCGACTGGCAGTTCGATGGCGAGGATGTGGGCGGAATCCTCCAGCCGACGCAAATGCTCGTCGAGCCGAAAAATGGCCGGGCCATGCGCCGTCTCGTAGGCACGAATGCCCTCGAAGCAGCCGTAGCCATAATGCAGGGTATGCGTCAGCGCGTGCACCTTGGCCTCGCGCCAGGGCAACCAATGGCCGTCGAGCCAGATGAAACCGTCGCGGTCTTGCATGATCGTTCTCCTTAAATCCGTGAAATGGCCGCCGAAGGGGCCGTGGAGACACACCGGGATGGGGTATGCCGGTCCCGGGGCGACCACCACCGGGTAGGCGGGACGCAGACGGAAGAAGGCGGTGAAGACAGCATGCCGCCTTCTTTGGCCGCACTCAAACGAATTGATAGACTTTCGGATGAACTCATTTCATGCATGGCAATGGACGTAAAAGCCTTGCCGGCAAGGCCTCAGAAGCATGCCGATCACTCACCCACACGGCATGAACGAATACCCCGATGCATGCTCTAACCGCCACGTATACGGTTGCGGTAGCGGATAAGGCCTCATGGAACTCATCGACCAGGAACAACGCGAATTTCTGTGCAGCGGTGTCAGCATCAGTCTTGCGGCATGCGGCGCCAATCGCACCATCTTGATCAAGGGCGACGACGTATTTGCCGAGAACTCGCCCTATCCGCAGCCCGAACAGATGCTGCGCAACATCTACGCCGGAGGAAACGATCATGCCTACATGGACTCTCCATGACGCCGTCGGCGCCCCCCTCGTCGAGGAAATGCCCCGCGATGACTGGGTGATCGCCTTCGGCGAAGGGATTGCCACCAAGCACCAGGAACTGGTCCGCGAATTCGGCGCCCGCCACATCCGCAACACCCCCCTGGCCGAAGGTATCATCGCCGGCGTGGGTATGTGCCCGGTGGTCGACCTGCTGTTCGCCCCCTTTCTGTGCAACGCCATGGACGAGCTGGTCAACAGCGCCGGGAAGCCGCGCTTCATCTCCGGCGGCCAGTTTTCCTTCCCTCTCGTCACCCTGGCAATGACTGATGCCGGCAGGGGCGTCGGTGCGGAAATCGCCGCCCAAGACGCCGAAGAAACCTTCGCCGCCCTTAAAGCGCCGGTTGTCCGCCTCGGCAGCCCGGATGCCCCGGTCGCCGCCAGTTATCTCCTCGAACAGGCCAGCGTACCGCAAGCGGCAGCCACAGCCGACGCAGCACGGCGCAGCTGCCTGCCGCGTGTCGCCTGACTTTTGCCCCTACCCAAATCCAAAAAGAGGAGAACTTCCATGCACATCACTATCAAACCTGTCGTCATCGCCGCAACCCTGTCCTGCCTAGGCCTTGCGCCAGCTTTATCCGTCGCTGCCGGCAATCAAGCCGAGATCAAGCGCGGCGCCCAACTGGTCGAGTTCGGCGGCTGCAAGGATTGCCACGTTCCATTCAAGATGGGGCCGAAGGGACCGGAAAAGGACGCAGCCCGCGGCCTGTCAGGACACCCCGCCGACTTGGTCGACGCCGCCCAACCTACGCTCGATGCTTACTGGAACTGGGCTGGTTCGGCCACCATGACAGCCTTTGTCGGACCGTGGGGCACGTCCTATTCGGCCAATCTAACGCCCGACAAGGAAACAGGTATCGGCTCCTGGCGCGTTGGCGATTTCATTCAGGCGATGCGTACCGGCAAGCATCTGGGTGCCGGTCGTCCGATCGTCCCACCGATGCCTTGGCAGGCGGTAGGGTCGTTGCCTAACAAGGATTTGCAGGCAATCTACGCCTACCTGATGTCGCGGCCGGCGGTAAGCAACCGGGTGCCCGACTACGCACCACCGACAGCCCCCATCGCTGCCAAATAAGCGCTTGCCGCCGAGTCAGCGCGCCGACCGCTGGAGCCAGCGAATGAAGCCTATCATGGCCGGCTTGTCCTGCACGCCCGGCGAAGCGACGACGTAAAAGCTGCGGTCAGGGCAATCCTCGGCAAAGGGCCTCACCAGTTGTCTGGCATCGAGATAAGGCTGGGCCAGCGTCGCCGCCATCAGTGCCACGCCATGCCCGGCAACCGCGCCTTCCAGCATGAGCAGGGCATCCTCATAAAGCGGACCGCCAACCGGCTCGGCATGGCGGATGCCGGCTACGGCGAACCAGCGCTGCCAGGAGAGCAGCGGGTGGCGCAAAAGGCGCACGGCGTCGAGGTCGGCCGATGTTTTTAGCTTGGCGGCGAGGGCCGGCGCACATACCGGAAATACCCGTTCCTCGAACAGCTTCCAGGCGAGCAGCCCAGGCCATTCCTCTTCGCCGTAACGCAGGCCAATGTCGGCCTCGCCATTGAGCAACGGCCCCAGACCGGTAGCGGTCGCCAGGCTGAACTCAACGTCGGGATGGGCTGCCTGGTATTCCGCGACCCGCGACACCAGCCACTTGCTACCCAGTGCCGGTGCCACCGAAATGCGCAGGCGTTCGCGCTGCGGCACACGCAGCACGGCGCTCGCCTCGTCGAGACGGAGCAGGGCGTCGCGCACCACCGTCAGGTAACGCCGCCCGGCTGCCGTCAACACAATTGCCCGATGCCGCCGTTCGAACAGGTCCTGTCCGAGATGTTCCTCCAGCTGGCGGATGCGGTGGCTGATCGCCGACGGCGTCAGATGCAGCGCTTCCGCCGCTGCCTGAAAACTACCAAGACGGGCAGCGGCTTCGAAAGCGGGCAAAGTGTGGAGCGGGGGTAGATCGTGCATGGTTTCGGCAGCTATCGGTATCAAGTCATGATGCTAATGGCTTTTGCCCACTCCGTTCCTACTCGTATTCCTGATAGTTCTTTTTGTTCAACTCATTCAAACAGCGCTGGCTTCCACCCCTAGCTGGTTGCGGCACCGGGTCCCTGCTGACTGTTTGAGGCCTTGTGTCAGGCTCCAGTTGTGCAGCCGATCAGGGTCTGAACCAGGAATAGAATCGACAGCTGTATGGGGGATGTCAAATTTCGGTAGATGAAAAGTGGTGCATGTTGTGCGAACTGGAGCCTTGTTTCAAAAGGAACGTCCATCGACATGTGTCACCTCCAGCGACGCCGGTTCCACCCCCTCCAGGCAGCGTGCATTCACCGCCACCATGTGCTTTCCGGCCGGGTCCGCGCCTTCGCCAAACGGATGGATACCGCATTTTGGGCAAAAGTGATGCTTGATGCGCAGGTTGCCGAAAGTGTAGGTAGCGAGATTGTTCTCCGGCGTCAGCAAACGTAGCTTATCGCGCGGCACAAACCAGTGCAGAGAACCCATGCGCGAGCAGATGGAGCAATTGCAATCCATGACCTTGGCCAACTCGCCTTCGACCTCGAAAGCGACCTGCCCGCAGTGACAGCTACCTTTGTAGATCATGTTTATTCTCCTTGCAGGATGAAATCAACGGCGTCGCTACTACGCCGTCCTAGCGTAATTCATCGGCTTGTATATGCGTTTGGTGGGAGCGGGATGGTTGATCAGTTTTTCGGCCGTCCGCTGCGGATGCGCCACCTGCTCGCCCCCGCTGTTCGGACATTTCCCGAACAGGCCCCCATCCCTACAGTCGGCACAGAAGGTGCACTCAAAGAAACAGATGCCAGCCTCCGTCGAATTGGCCTGGAAATCCTTGTGACAGCATTCGCAGTTGGGTTGGAATTGCAGTATGGCTCTCTCCGAAAGGGTATGGCGAAGCAATATCTACTGCAGAATTTCGGGCTCAACCAGTGCAGCCAGCTGCTCCAGCGAATCCTGCCAGCCGAGATAGCACATCTCGACCGGAATCGCGTCCGGAATGCCTTCCTGCACGATATTGAGCTCGGTGCCGCATAGAACCGGTGTCAGCGTAACAGTCACCTGCAGAACACCTGGCAGATTGGGATCGTCGAACTTGTCGGTATAGCGCAGTAGCACATTGGGAACGAGTTCGAGATATTCCCCGCCAAATGTATGACCTTGCTGCGTGGTGAAGTTGGTGAAAGACATCTGGAACGTACCACCAACCCGCGCATCCAGATGATGAACAGTACACGTGAACCCATGGGGAGGGAGCCATTTGGCCATTGCCTCGGCGGTCGTGAAGGCGCGATACAAGCGCTCGGCAGGTGCTTTCAGTACGCGGTGAAGACGAACGGTTCCTGGCATGGTGGGCGCTCCTATCGAGGTATTGAAATTCGACGCCGGATTCGGCAAAGGGTTCAGGGGCAAGTGCCGACAGCCAGCCAAGCGGATCTAGTCATGCGTTAACTAATCGCAATGTCATTTTTACGCAGCCGATACCTCCACTTCGGCCAGCGTTTGATAAGGCTGTTAGCGCCTTCCGCCAAGAATACTGCCCAGCACCCCCCGCAAAATCTGCTTTCCGATTTCCCGTCCAACCGTCCCAGCAACGCCGCGCGCCGCGCTCTTGGCGGCACTTTCAAGCACGCCTTCGTGGCGGCCACCGCGCGGGCCGGTGCTGCCCATCAGGACATCGCCGAGACCACCAAACAAGCCACCGCCGGAATCTCCCTGTGGAGATGGGGCGCTCTGGCGTTGCGGGGCTTGCTGATAGCGCGGCTGCGGCTGACCGGTGTGGTTGCCCCAGTCGCTGGCATTCAGCCCACCGCCTTGCGGAGCGGGAATGGCGCCAGGGGTGGCCTGAGTGCGGGTTGGTTTCCCCTTAAGGACCTCGTAGGCCGATTCCCGGTCAACGGCCTGGCCGTAGGCGGCAAGCATGGGCGAGGCCTGGATCATGGCCTGGCGCTCCTCAGCGGTCAGCGGACCGAGGCGCGAAGCGGGTGGGAAGATGATGCTACGCTCGACCACGTTGGGGCGCCCCTTTTCGTCGAGGAAGGACACCAGAGCCTCCCCAACACCGAGTTCGGTGATAACGCTGGCGGCGTCGAACTTGGGGTTGGCGCGCATGGTCTGTGCCGCGGCTTGCACGGCCTTCTGGTCACGCGGCGTGAAGGCGCGCAAGGCGTGCTGAACGCGGTTGCCAAGCTGACCGAGGATTTTTTCCGGGACATCGAGCGGGTTCTGCGTGACGAAATAGACACCGACGCCCTTGGAGCGGATCAGGCGCACCACCTGCTCGACCTTGTCAGTCAGCGCCTGAGGGGCGTCGCTGAACAGCAAGTGGGCTTCGTCGAAGAAGAAGACGAGCTTGGGCTTGTCGAGATCGCCGGCTTCCGGCAGTTGCTCGAACAGCTCCGAGAGCAGCCAAAGCAGGAAGGTGGAGTAGAGCGCCGGGGCCTGCACCAGTTTTTCGGCAGCAAGGACGTTGATGACACCGCGACCATTGCTGTCAATCTGCATCAGGTCAGCAATATTGAGCATCGGTTCGCCGAAAAACTGGTCACCCCCTTGCTGTTCCAGCGTCAGCAGACCACGCTGAATGGCACCGATGGAAGCCGAGGCGATGTTGCCGTATTCGGTGGTGTAGCTTTTGGCATTGTCGCCGACGTTTTGGACCATCGCACGCAGGTCCTTCAGGTCGAGCAGCAACAGACCTTGATCGTCGGCGATCTTGAAGACCAGTTGCAGCACACCGGTCTGGGTATCGTTGAGGTTAAGCAGGCGAGCGAGGAGCAGCGGGCCCATGTCGGAAATGGTAGCCCGCACCGGCACGCCGTTTTCACCGAAGACATCCCAGAAGGCGACAGTATTGGCGTAGGGTTGGAAACCTTCGAGACCGAGTTCGGCAACACGCTTGAGCAGCTTCTCCGAAGGAGTGCCGGGGGCGCCCATGCCGGAGAGGTCACCCTTTACGTCCGCCATGAAGACCGGCACGCCGGCGTAGGATAGGCGTTCGGCCATTGACTGCAGCGTCACCGTCTTGCCCGTTCCCGTCGCGCCGGTGATCAGGCCGTGGCGGTTGGCCATCTGCGGAAGCAGGGCGGGGTAGCCGTCTTCGGATTTAGCGAGGTATAGGGGATCGGACATGGCGGCAGGCTCACTGGAAAAATTATCCAAACATTCTAGCAACGCCCGAGTCGGGCTTTGTGAAATCACGTAACGTCGCCGAACTGACGAGAAGCCTTGTGGCGGGTAAAATCTCGCCTTCTTCGTTTTTTGCAGTGGGAAATCATCATGGCTGGTCATTCCAAATGGGCCAATATTCAGCACCGTAAAGGTCGCCAGGACGAGAAGCGCGGCGCCGCCTTCTCCAAGATCGCCAAGGAAATCACCGTGGCCGCCAAGATGGGCGGTGGCGATATCAGCTTCAACCCACGCCTGCGCGTAGCCGTGGACAAAGGCAAGGCAGTCAACATGCCCAAGGACAAGATCGATACCGCCATCAAAAAGGGTACCGGCGAACTGGAAGGCGTCGATTACGTTGAAGTCCGCTACGAAGGCTATGGTATCGGCGGCGCGGCAATCATGGTCGACTGCCTGACCGACAACAAAACCCGCACCGTCGCAGAAGTACGCCATGCCTTCTCCAAGCACGGTGGCAACATGGGCACCGACGGCTGTGTGGCGTTCCAATTCAAGCACTGCGGACAAATGATCTTCGCTCCGGGCACCGATGAAGCAGCCCTGATGGATGCTGCCATCGAAGCCGGTGCCGAGGACGTCAATACCAACGACGACGGTTCGATCGAAGTGATCACTGCGCCAACCGAGTTCATCGCCGTCAAGGATGCGTTGGAAGCCGCCGGTTTCAAACCGGAATTCAGCGAAGTGACGATGAAGCCGGAAGGCGAGAACGTTTTCGTCGGCGACGATGCCGTCAAGATGCAGAAACTGCTCGACGCTCTGGAAAATCTCGACGACGTACAGGAAATCTACACCACCGCCGTCATCGAAGAATAAGAAATTGGCCGACGATCCCTTGCTATTTGGCGGGGATCGTGTCGTTTTAATTACCGTTCGCGTCAACAAGGATTCCCCGTGAAACTTCGCGTGCTCGCCCCCACCCTGCTGCTTGCCTCCCTGAGCCTGCCTGTCACAGCGGCACAATACGCCTGCCCGGAACTGAGCAGCGCCAAGCAGGTCAATGCCTGTCCGACCGAGGACGAGCTGAAGCACACCTACCATGGCTTTTGTAGCGACGACAAAAAGGTCTATGGCGGAGAGACCGACAACTGCATACGCTACAAGGACTACCGGGCGATGAAGAACACAGCCCTGTGGGAATCGGCTGACGGCCTGTTCGACGGTTACGTCTCCTGCGATTTGCCGAAAGCCAAGCTCCAGAGCCTCAAGGCAAGCGGCATCAAGATCGAAAAGCAGGGCTCGCTGACCAAGGTGGTATGCAGCTATCCGAACGGCGTCAATTTCACCTATCGAACCAAGGGCAGCTGTAACGTAGACGATGACACGGCCTGCACGGCCAAACCGGGCGGCTGCCAGGCAACTTGCGATTGAACTGCTCGGCCGCTGTATGATCCAGCCGGCCATCATCGATATCGAAGCCTCGGGATTCGGACGCGGCAGCTATCCGATCGAAATCGGTTACTACCTGCCGAATGGCCAAGCCTACTGCACGCTGATCACACCGGAAACAGCTTGGACACACTGGGATAAATCTGCTGAGCGGGTGCACGGTATCTGCCGCGATATTCTCCTCGCCAAGGGCAAGCCGGCCGTCGAGGTCTGCCTCGAACTGAACCGCCAGTTGCGCGGTCAATTTATTTACTGCGATGCGTGGTCTTACGATTATGTCTGGCTTAGCAAGCTGTTCGATGCGGCCAACCTGGTGCCGACCTTTACCCTCAAGGACATTCGCGAGCTGCTGAGCGAGTGCGAAAAGAATCTGTGGCAGACCACCCGCGCCGCGGTGGAGTTGCGCCTGCAATTACGCCGCCATCGGGCCAGCAGCGATGCCCGCATGCTGTTCGAAACGCTGCTTGAGGCTCGCCAGCGCTGCGGGTCGGAGAAACCCTAGATGCTGCTGCGACTCGCCCCTTTCCTGTTCGTCTTCCTGTGGAGCACTGGCTTCGTCGGCGCCAAGTACGGCATGCCCTATGCCGAGCCCCTCTCCTTCCTGCTCAGCCGATATGTACTGGTGATCGCCCTGATGCTCCCCATCGCCTTGACCACCCGGGCACCCTGGCCGAAGTGGCCGCGCGAATGGATGCATATCGGCATGTCCGGCGTGCTTGTCCATGCCATCTATCTGGGCGGGGTTTTCGTCGCCATCAAGCATGGCCTGTCGGCTGGCGTTACAGCGCTGGTGGTCGGTATGCAACCCTTGCTGACAGCCTTGGGTTCAGGATGGCTACTCGATGAGAAAGTAAGTGCTCGCCAGTGGGGCGGACTGGTTCTCGGCTTCATCGGCGTTGGCATGGTCGTTTGGGGCAAGCTGGGCGATGGCGCCCTGGGGCCGATGCTCCTCCCCGCTCTCGTTGCGCTGCTCGGCATCACAGCTGGCACTCTGTACCAGAAGCGTTTCTGCCCGAAATTCGACTTGCGCAGCGGCTCGGTGATCCAATTTGTACCAACCGCCATCGTGACAGCCGTCGCCGTCGCCGCTTTCGAGGAATACCGCATCGAATGGAACTCCCATTTCCTGTTCGCTCTGGGCTGGCTGGTATTGGTGCTCTCGCTCGGCGCCATCAGCCTGCTTAACCTGCTGATCCGCAGCGGCAGCGCAGTCAACGTCGCCAGCCTGTTCTACCTCACGCCACCAACGACGGCGTTGATCGCCTTTGCCGTCTTCGGCGAGACCCTGACGCTGACGGCTATCATCGGCATGGTGGTAGCGGTGAGTGGCGTCTATCTGGTGGCGAGGGCGAAATGAGCGCCCCGCGCATTCTCGGGATCGACCCCGGTCTTCGGGTAACGGGGTTTGGTGTCATCGAAAAGCACGGCAACCAACTGCTTTACGTGGCCAGCGGCTGCATCAAGTCGAACGACAAGCAGACTCTGCCGGAGCGCATCGCCACATTGTTCGCCGGGATCAGCGAAGTGATCTCCACCTACCGGCCCGATCAGGCGGCAATAGAAAAGGTGTTCGTCAACGTCAATCCGCAATCGACGCTGCTGCTCGGCCAGGCACGCGGGGCAGCAATCAGCGCGCTGGTGCATGGCGGGCTGCCGGTAGCTGAATACACGGCACTGCAGGTCAAGCAGGCGGTTGTCGGGCACGGCAAGGCAGCCAAGGAACAGGTGCAAGATATGGTGGTCAGGCTTCTTTCGCTGCCCGGCGCACCGACCGCTGATGCCGCCGATGCGCTGGCCTGCGCCATCGCTCATGCACATGGCGGCCAGGGTCTGGGAGCACTGACGACAGCCGGCTATCGCGTTCGTGGCGGCCGCCTGATAGGATGATGACTGTTTGAACATACAGTATCGCGACAAGCCATGATTGGACGCCTGACCGGCACCCTCGCCGAAAAGAATCCCCCGCAGATCGTGCTCGACGTCAATGGCGTCGGCTACGAGCTCGACGTGCCGATGAGCACCTTCTACAACCTGCCGGCGGCGGGCGAACAGACAAAACTCCTGACGCATTTTGCGGTACGTGAGGATGGCCATTTCCTGTACGGTTTTCTGACCGAGGCCGAGCGCTTCGCTTTTCGCCAATTGCTCAAGGTCTCTGGAATCGGGGCGCGGACCGCGCTGTCAGTGCTATCGGGCATGTCGGTCAATGATCTTTCCGCTGCCGTAGCGCAGCAGGAACTGGGCCGCCTGATCAAGATTCCCGGCATCGGGAAGAAAACAGCTGAACGCCTGTTGCTCGAATTGAAAGGCAAGTTGGCCGATCCGACTGGCGTATCGCTACACGCAGCAGTCGGTGACGCTAGGCAGGACGTCGCCAATGCCCTGATTGCCCTTGGCTACAACGAGAAGGAAGCGGCAGCGGCAATGAAGCAGTTGCCGGCCGATGTCGGTACCTCGGATGGCATCCGCCAGGCCCTCAAGCTGCTTTCCAAAGTCTGATGATCGAGGAACAAGATCCCAAGCGAATGGCGCAGATTGCCCTGGTGGTGCTGCTCATCATCGGCTGTATCGCAGTGCTGCTCCCGTTCATCGGCGCGGTACTGTTCGCTTTCGTGGTCTGGATCTGCACTTGGCGCTTCTACGCCGACCGCCTGCTGCCCATACTTGGCGGGCGCGACACGCTGGGCGCTTCGCTGATGACACTGGCCTTGGTGCTCGTCTTGCTGCTGCCAACGCTATTCCTGGCCGGCTCGCTGGCCAACGGCGCCGACAATCTGATCGATTTCGTCAAACCCTATATCGAACAGGGGCTGCCGGCCAATCCACCGGATTGGCTGAGTGGCCTGCCGTTCTTCGGCCCTGAAATCGATGCCACCTGGCATCGCATTGCCAGCAGCCGAGAGGAACTGAACAGCGCGGTACGCCAATTGCTCTTGCCCGCCCGCCAGTTTGCCCTCGCCCTCGGCGGCATCGCCGCAAACGGCCTACTCCAGATGGCACTGGTTCTTTTCGTCGTTTTCTTCTTGTACCGCGATGGCGCAGCCGTCAGCCATGCACTGCTTATCGGCTCCCGAAAACTGGGCGGCGATCTGGGCGAGAACATGCTCGACAAGGCACGTGGCACGGTGGTCGGCGTTATGCTCGGTATCGTCGGCACAGCGGCGGCACAAGGTACGGTGGCAATGATCGGCTTCCTGATCGCCGGCGTACCGGCCGCCATCCTGCTCGGTTTCGGTACCTTCTTCCTATCCATGATCCCGGTTGGCCCGCCGCTCATCTGGGGCGGTGCGGCTGCCTGGTTGTACAGTGACGGACAAACTGGCTGGGCGATTTTCATGGTGCTCTACGGCCTGTTCGTTATCAGCAGCATCGACAACTTTGTCAAACCGATTCTGATCGCCCGAGGCGCCGGGCTGTCGATTCTACTCATCGCCCTCGGCGTGCTCGGCGGCGTGCTGGTCTTCGGCTTCATCGGCATCTTCCTTGGACCGGTGTTGCTGGCGCTCGGCGAGATGCTGCTCCGCCGCTGGATTCGTGAGGAACAAAGCGCATGATCGAAACCGACAAGCTGGTCGCCACCGACCGTATCATTGCCCCGCAAAGCAAGTCTGCGCAGGAAGAAGCGCTCGAACGCGCCCTGCGCCCCAAGCGGCTGGCCGACTACACCGGCCAGGTGAAAATCCGCGAGCAGCTGGAAATCTTCATTCAGGCCGCCAAGCGGCGTGGCGATTCGCTCGACCATGTCCTGCTCTTTGGCCCGCCGGGCCTGGGCAAGACAACGCTGGCCCACATCGTTGCTGCCGAAATGGGTGTCAATCTTCGCCAAACCTCCGGCCCGGTGCTGGAGCGTGCCGGCGACCTAGCCGCCATACTGACCAATCTCGAACCGCACGACGTGCTGTTCATTGACGAAATCCATCGCCTGAGCCCGGTGGTCGAGGAAATCCTCTACCCGGCGCTGGAGGATTTCCAGATCGATATCATGATCGGTGAAGGCCCAGCCGCCCGTTCGGTGAAGCTCGATCTGCCGCCGTTTACGCTGGTCGGCGCGACGACCCGCGCCGGCATGCTGACCAACCCGCTACGCGACCGCTTCGGTATCGTCGCTAGGCTGGAATTCTACAACGCCGAAGAATTACAGAGCATCGTCTCCCGCTCCGCAACCTTGCTCAATGCCCCCATCGAACCCGAAGGCGCGCTGGAAATCGCTAAGCGCTCACGCGGCACGCCGCGTATCGCTAACCGCCTGCTGCGCAGGGTGCGCGACTACGCTGAGGTCAAGGCCGACGGCAACATCACCCGCCAGATAGCCGATAAGGCGCTGCACATGCTCGATGTCGACCCCGCGGGCCTCGACCTGATGGACCGCAAGCTGCTACACGCCGTGATCGACAAGTTCGGCGGCGGCCCGGTCGGTGTCGACAACCTGGCAGCGGCGATCGGCGAAGCGCGCGACACCATCGAGGACGTGCTGGAACCCTACCTGATCCAGCAGGGCTACCTGCAACGCACCCTGCGCGGCCGTATCGCCACGCCGGCAATCTATCGCCATCTTGGCTTGGCTGAGCCGGCCAGCTCAATGGTTCGTGACCTGTTGGCCGACGAATAAACCATGTCAGCTGCCAGTCCCGTCACACGTTAAACAGCAGGGAGGCGGTAAATTTCCGCGAATGGGTGCAATCGTCGCGGAAACAGACCGTTACAAAACAATGCTGCAACGCAAGGTAGAATCCCGGGATGAAATTTGAGCCCAGTTCGAACGCCTTCACCATTCCGGTTCGCGTCTATTACGAGGACACCGATGCCGGCGGGGTCGTTTACTATGCCAATTACCTGAAATTTTTCGAGCGCTGTCGCACCGAATGGATGCGCGCCGCCGGTCATGACCAGCGTCAACTGGCCCTCGAGGCGGGTATCGGCTTCATGGCCCGCAAAGCCAACTGCGAATATCTGCGGCCGGCCCATCTCGATGACCAGCTGACAGTCGGCCTCGAGGTGGAAAAATTGACTCGCGTCCGCGTCATTTTTCGCCAACATGTACGCCGTGGCAACGACGAACTGGTTACCGGCACTGTCGAAATCGCGTGCGTCGACATGGCTACCATGAAACCTGCCCCCATTCCCGATTTTCTGTATTCCAAGCTGGAAGCGCTTAAATGAACGTCACCCAGGACCTCTCCATCCTCCACCTCATCCTCCAGGCCAGCGCAGTCGTCCAAGCCGTCATGGCCCTGCTCGCCGGCGTCTCGTTCATGTCCTGGTACTACATTTTCATGAAGTGGTTCGCCGTGCGCCAGGCGCGGGAAAAGACCGAAAATTTCGAGCGTGATTTCTGGTCCGGTGGCGACTTGAACAACCTGTATAACAGCGCGGTAAACGACCGCCATCATGCAGGCTCTATGGAACGTATCTTCGAAGCCGGGTTCCGCGAATTCACCAAACTGCGTGGCCAGAAAAACCTCGATCCCAAAGACATCGTCGACGGCTCTCGCCGTGCCATGCGTGCCACCTACCAGCGCGAAATGGACGCCTTGGAATCGCACCTCGCCTTCCTCGCCTCAGTCGGTTCGGTATCCCCGTACATCGGCCTGTTCGGCACTGTGTGGGGCATCATGCACGCCTTCCGCGGCCTATCCAACGTCGGCCAAGCGACGCTCGCCTCCGTCGCCCCCGGTATTGCCGAAGCGCTGGTCGCCACGGCCATCGGCCTGTTTGCGGCGATTCCTGCCGTGCTCGCCTACAACCGCTTTTCGCATGACATCGACCGTCTGGCCGTGCGCTACGAGTCGTTCATGGAAGAGTTCTCCAACATCATCCAGCGACAGATGCGTTAAGCCATGCGCCAACGCCGCCTGAAAAACGAAATCAACGTCGTCCCGTATATCGACGTCATGCTGGTACTGCTCGTCATCTTCATGGTGGCGACACCGATGATGACCACCGGTTCGGTCGACCTGCCGACGTCCGGCACCGCGCCGCAGAAGCCGGACAAGTATCTGAAGGTCCAGGTCGAGCAGGACGGTGCGCTGACCGTGTTCGATGCCGACGGGAAGCCGACCAAGGTCAAGGGTCTGAAGAGTCTCAAGGACACCCTGCTGCCGCTCCGTGGTGACGACGAGAAGATGCCGGTACTGGTCGCCGGTGACAAGGAAACCCAGTACAAGAACGTCATCGAAGTGCTTGATGAGGTCAAGAAAATGCATTTCGAGCGGGTTGGCCTGGAAACCAGCAGCAAGTAAGCGATGATCCTCGAACGCCCCGAAGAACCCGGCAAGAAATATGCGCTAGCTCTCACCGTGCTGGTGCATGTGCTGCTGCTCGCCTTTCTGTTCTTCGGCGTGCAGTGGAAACGCAGCAAGCCGGAAGTTTACGAGGTCGAATTGTGGTCGCCGACGCCCCGGCCCGCGCAAGTCGTAATACCTCCGCCGCCGCCCCCGGAGCCGGTAGTGAAGCCGCAACCCAAACCGGAGCCCAAGCCCGAACCCAAGGTCGAGCCGCCGCCTCCGAAGAAGCCGGACATCGCCATCAAGGAAGAAAAGAAGAAGCCAGAACCACCCAAGCCGGAATCCAAGAAACCGGAACCGCCCAAGCCCGAACCAAAAAAGCCGGAACCACCCAAACCGGAGGTCAAACCGCAACCGAAATTCGATTTCAGCAAGGAATTGGCGAGCGAAACCTCGCAACTGAAATCCTCTGCCAAGACAGCTGCCACAGCGCAGCAGATGGCGAATGCCGCAGCGGCCGAAGCCGAGCAGCGGGCATCATCCAATAAGCGCGGCAAGGCAGATTACGCTAACAAGATACGCGGCAAGATACGCGGCAACATCATCCTTCCGCCTAGCATTCAGGGAAATCCGGAGGCAGTGTTTATGGTTGAGCAGTTGCCGACCGGTGAAGTTCTTTCAGTGAAACTGAAACGCTCCAGTGGCAACGGTGTTCTTGACCGGGCTATCGAAACGGCCATTTTGAAATCGTCACCGCTCCCCAAGCCAGATGACCCCTCGTTATTCGAACGCTCCTTGGAAATCAAATACCGGCCGTTTGAAGAGTAAAATCGCGCGAAACTTTCGAAAATGAACGCAATGACCCGAATCTCCCGTCGTGTTTTCCTGGCTTTCGCCTTGCTGGCCACTGGCCTGGCGCAGGCGCAACTATCCATCGAGATTACCGGCGCCGGCGCCAACCGCATTCCTGTGGCCATTGTCGATTTTCCGGGAGATTTTGCGGCCTCTCGTGTCGTCACGACAACCGTACGCAACGATCTGGAACGCAGCGGCCTATTCAAGTTGGTCGATCACAACGGCCTGGTGTTCGACGAGAATGCGGCGATCAATTATGCCGACTGGAAAGTCAAGGGAGCCGATGCGTTGGCTGCTGGCAGCATCGCACGCAGTGCCGATGGGCGGATGGAAGCCCGCTTCCGCCTTTATGATACGCAGAAGGGGGTTTCGTTAGGCGGCGCAGCCTATGTGACCAGCAATACCCAATTGCGTGCCGCCGGTCACCGTATTGCTGATTACATCTACGAAAAACTGACCGGCGAAAAGGGCGTCTTCTCTACACGTATCGCCTACGTCGTCAAGGCGCGCGGCCAATTCCTGCTGCAGATTGCCGATTCCGATGGCCAGAATGCCGCTACGGCACTGACTTCAATCGAACCAATCATTTCGCCGGTATGGTCTCCGGATGGTAACAAGCTGGCCTACGTTTCCTTCGAGAAAAAGAAACCGGTGATCTACGTCCATTCGCTGTCCTCTGGCCAGCGCATCATCGTCGCCAATTTCAAAGGCTCCAACTCGGCACCAGCCTGGTCACCTGATGGTCGCAAGCTGGCCATCGTACTGTCTAAGGATGGCAATTCTCAGATTTACACGGTGAACGCTGATGGTAGTGGCCTGCAGCGCGTGACCCAGTCGTCCGGCATCGATACCGAGCCACGTTACTCTGCCGACGGCAGCAGCATATTCTTCACCTCCGACCGCGGTGGCAGCCCGCAGGTCTACCAAGTCGGCGTGGGGGGAGGCGACGTCCGTCGCGTCACCTTCGAAGGCAACTACAACGTTTCTCCACGCCCGTCGCCGGACGGCAAGAGCCTGGCCTTCATTAGCCGTCGCGAAGGCCGCTTCCAGCTCGCCGTGATGGACCTTGCCAGCCGCCAAGTCCAGATACTGAGCGACTCCAACAAAGACGAATCCCCCAGTTTCGCTCCAAACAGCCGCATGATCCTGATCGCTACTGAAACTGGCGGTCGCGGCGTACTATCGGCTGTCTCCAGCGATGGCAGGATCAAACAACGCCTCTCGATCGCCGCGGGCGATGTCCGCGAACCGGCCTGGGGTCCTTACTATCAATAATCCACATCGGAGAATTTTGTGAAAAAACTGCTGATCCCTGCCCTGCTGTCGGCCCTGCTCGCCGCATGTTCCACCACCCCGTTGCCGGAAGACGGCGGCGCCCCGGTCGAATCGCGTAGCGGTTCCGGCACGGGCGTAGCCCCGGTGACCGCCGGCGGTGTCGATGCCAGCGGCCTGCCGCGCGAACTGACCGACCCGAAGAGCAAGCTGTCCCAGCGCAGCATCTACTTCGACCTCGACAAGTACGAAGTCAAGGACGAGTACAAGGATCTGGTCGCCGCCCACGCCAAGTACCTGACCGCCAACAAGGGCTTCAAGGTTCTGCTCCAAGGCAACACCGACGAGCGCGGCAGCCGCGAATACAACCTGTCGCTTGGCCAGAAGCGTGCCGAAGCCGTCAAGCGTTCGCTGACCCTGCTCGGCGTCAAGGACGACCAGATCGAATCGGTCAGCCTGGGCGAAGAGAAGCCAAAGAACCCGGGTCACGATGAAGCCGCCTGGGCTGAAAACCGTCGCGCCGACATCCTGTACAAGGCCCCGGACGGCCGCGGCGAGTTCTAAGCCATGCGCCCGGTTCGAATCGCCCTCCTGATCGCCGCTCTGGGTGCCGTCCAGGCCCAGGCCGGCGTCTTCGACGACGACGAAGCGCGTCGCCAGATCGCCGACCAACGGATCAAGGCCGAGGCGCGATTCGACCAGCAGGCCAAGGCCCAGCTGGATCTGTCCGCACAGATCCAGCGCCAGGCCGAAGAGATCGCCCGCCTGCGCGGGCAGATCGAAACGCTGAGCTACGAGCTGGAAACGGCCAAGAAGCGCCAGCAGGATTTTTACCTTGACCTTGATACGCGTCTGCGCAAGTTTGAGACCCCGGTCGCCGCCAGTGGCACCGACCCGGCCACCGCACCGCCAGCCAAGCCAGCCGGCGATCCGGCCAAGGAAAGCCAGGAATACGAATCCGCCCTCAACCAGTTCAAGGCAGGCAAATATAAGGATGCGGCGGGTAGTTTCGCGACTTTCGTCCAGAAATACCCAGACAGTTCCCTGGCACCTAATGCCCAGTATTGGCTGGGTAACGCCTGGTACGCCCAGCGCGACTGCAAGCGTGCCATTGAGGCGCAGAGCGTCGTCACCATCAAGTACGCCGACAGCCCAAAAGCCCCGGATGCCTGGCTGGCAATGGCCACCTGCCAGCATGAAATGGGTAATACCAACGGGGCAAAACGCTCCCTGGAAACACTCATTGCCAAGTACCCCGGCACACCGGCAGCCGAAGCGGCCCGCGACAAATTGAAGAAGAAGTAATTGGCCCTGCGCATCACGGAAGTTTTCTACTCGCTGCAAGGCGAGGCATCGCGCGCCGGCTTGCCGACAGTTTTCGTCCGCCTGACCGGTTGCCCGCTGCGTTGCACATGGTGCGACACAACCTACAGCTTTACCGGCGGTGAGCCAGCCACTGTTGAATCGGTGCTGGCCGAAGTAGGAAAGTATACCGCCCGCCAGGTTTGCGTAACCGGCGGCGAGCCGCTGTCGCAGAAGGATTGCCTGCAGCTACTGACGGCACTATGCGATGCCGCTTACGACGTGTCACTGGAAACCTCCGGGGCCATCGATATCTCCGGAGTCGATCCGCGCGTGTCGCGCATCATGGACCTAAAAGCGCCGGACTCCGGCGAGCTGGCCCGTAATTTATGGGAAAACCTGGCGTTGCTGAACGCTCGCGATGAAATCAAGATCGTCATCGCCTCGCGCAGCGACTACGAGTGGGCACGCGATGTGCTGCGCGAGCGGCAACTCGACTGCGTCTGCCCGGTCCTGTTTTCCCCCGCCCAAGGCCTAATCGAGCCCCAGTCCCTGGCCGACTGGATTCTCACGGATGGCCTGAATGTGCGCTTCCAGCTGCAACTGCACAAACTGCTTTGGGGTAACATGCAGGGAAAATAGAAGACGGAGACAAAGTTGAACCCGAATCGTCGCAGATTTTCCCGCATACCCTTCCAAAGCGAAGCCCGACTTTTCCTCCCCGATGGCGACCATGCCGTCGACGTACTCGATCTATCGCTGCAAGGTGCGTTGATCGCGCCGACGTCATTGATGTATGTGACAGTGGGCAGTAACGGCACGCTGAAAATCCGTCTCGACGATGCCGGCACCTGCATTCGCATGGGCGTGACGGTTGTGCACCACATAGGCAAAGATTACGGCCTGGCCTGCCGGGAAATCGATCTGGACAGTGTCACCCATCTACGCCGCCTGGTCGCACTGAATCTCGGTGACGAAGCACTTGCCGAACGCGAATTCGCTCTTCTAGCGAATCACTGACACTCTAGCGACCCTAGGAAACTCCCGACAAAGGTGGCGAGCGGACTTGCTACCCTACTGTCATCATGGTCATAATCATTTCCTAAAATTCCCCCCGGCTTAATCTGTCGCGCCGGGAGCCGGAATGGTTTGGGAGGAAACATGCCTACACGACGACTCTCGTGTCCTTCGCCCTTTTTGGTGCGACATTGCTGCAAATCCGGATTTCTCGCCTCATGAGCGCGACGCAAACATTCAACAAAGGCTGCAAGGTGGAAGAACTCCGGAGTGAAAAGGGAACCAACTCTCTGCTGCGGAACTCACTTCCCAATACCATTTTCGAGAATGCTGGGCAGGCCATCATCCTCACCGACACGACAGGTCTGATCACCTACTTCAATCCGGCCGCTCAGAAAATGCTCGGTTACACTTTGGACGAAGTGGTATTACGCAAGACACCGTTGATTTTTCATCTGGCCGAGGAAGTCGAAGAGCGGGCCAAAGCGCTGTCGCAGGAAAGTGGAAAGGATACCGCCCCCGGCTTCGAGGTATTCATCGCCGGGCTGGGTGCAGACCGTGCACACGCCGAGGCGGACTGGACCTATGTCCGCAAAAATGGCTCCTGCCTGCCGGTAAGCCTCAATATCAGCCTGTTGCGGGATGATACTGGCGCCGTTCAGGGTTACATGGGGATCGCCTCTGATATTTCGGAGCGCTATCGACTGGAACAGGAGCTACGTGTCGCCGCCATCGCCTTCGAGTCGCAAGCAGCAATCATGGTCACAGATGCTGCGCGTCGCATACTGCAAGTGAACAAGGCGTTTTCCAGATTGACCGGCTATGAAGCCGAAGAAGCCATCGGACAGACACCGAGCATGTTGAAATCCGGCCATCAGGACGCCGCTTTCTATGCCGAGATGTGGCGACAGTTGAGCGAAACGGGTCACTGGCAGGGTGAGATATGGAATCGCCGCAAAAATGGCGATGTATTTCCGGAATGGCTCACTATCAGCGGCGTTCGTAACAATCGTGGGCAATTGACGCATTTCGTCAGCACTTTCTCGGACATCAGCAACCTGAAGATTGCCGAATCGGAAATCCACCACCTTGCCTTCTACGATCCGCTGACCGCCTTGCCGAACCGGCGCCTGCTGCTTAACCGTCTCGATAAGGCTTGCGCTAGCAGCAACCGCAGCGGCCATTACGGCGCCTTGCTGATCATCGATCTGGATCACTTCAAAACGCTCAACGATACACTGGGCCACGATGTCGGCGATCGCCTGCTGGTCGAGGTCGCCAAGCGCCTGGCGACCTACATTCGAGAGGGGGATACCGCAGCCCGCCTAGGCGGAGACGAGTTCGTCATCATGCTGGAAAATCTGGGACTAGACCACGAGGGCGCCGGTGTCCAGGCCGAAATTGTCGCCGAAAAGGTTCGCACCGAGCTGACCCGCCCCTATACCCTGGCTGGCGACATGGAGTATTACCGCTCTGCCAGTATCGGGATCAGCCTTTTCCATGGCCACGACAAAAGCGTCGACATCCTTCTCAAACAGGCCGATATCGCCTTGTACAAGGCCAAGGATGCCGGGCGGAACGCCATCCGCTTCTTCGACAACGCCATGCAGACAGCGCTCGACGAACGGGCAGCACTTGAGGCCGGACTACGCCGCGCCCTGTCCCGGGAGGAGTTTGTGTTGTATGTCCAGCCTCAGGTCGACACCGAGCGCCAGTTGATCGGTGCCGAGGTGCTGTTGCGCTGGCAGCCGCCAAATCACCCGATGGTGATGCCAGGAGACTTCGTTGCACTAGCCGAAGATACCGGCCTGATCGTGCCAATTGGTCTATGGGTGCTCGACCGTGCCTGCGCCGAACTGCGCCGCTGGGCAGATGATCCACGCACCGAATCCTTGTTCATGGCAGTCAATGTCAGCGCTCGCCAGTTTCGTCAGGCCGATTTCGTTTCGCAGGTCGCTGATGCGCTCGCCCGACACGGCATCAAACCTCGCCGGCTCAAGCTTGAATTGACGGAGAGCCTGCTACTCGACAATGTCGATGACGTCATCGCCAAGATGCAGGCCTTGCGCGAAATGGGCGTTCGCTTTTCGCTCGACGACTTCGGTACAGGCTATGCCTCCCTATCCTACCTGAAACGCTTTCCGTTCGAACAATTAAAGATCGACCGCTCGTTCATCCGCGACATCATGAACGACAGCGACGATGCCGGCATCGTCCGCGCAATCATTGCCATGGGCAATACGCTGCGCCTGAATGTCGTAGCCGAGGGGGTAGAGGATGACGATCAACATGCCTATCTTGCGCGACACGGTTGCTGCCTGTTTCAGGGTTATCTGTTCGGCAAGCCAATGTCGTTTGCCGACTTCCGGGAAATGCTGGGCAAACGTCCCCCTGCAGTTGCCAAACCCGTCATAGACGACTGGGTGATCTAGATTCCCAGGTAGCGCTGCCAGATGGCGTGATCAGCGTCTAGTTGGGCTGAACCGCCCTGCCATACAACTTGCCCACGCTCGATGATGGTATGACGATCGGCCAACTCGATCAGTTTTTCCACGTACTTGTCGACGACTAGGACACTTTGTCCCTCGTTGCGCAGCCGTGTCGGGCAGGCCCAGATTTCGTCGCGGACCAACGGCGCCAGCCCTCGGTAGCTTCATCGAGAATGAGCAGGCGCGGATTGGTGACTAAAGCGCGGCCAATGGCCAGCATTTGCTGTTCGCCACCGGAAAGCTGGTTACCGAGGTGTTTTTTCCGATCCAGCAAGCGGGGAAACAGTTCGTAGACCCGGGCCGGCGTCCATACCGCGGATTCCTTGCGGCGATTGGCAAAGAAAGCCACCAGATGTTCATCAACCGTCAGGTTGGGAAAACACTGCCGGCCTTCGGGCACCAGCCGGCAATATCTTCCCCGGCAAAGCGGATGTGCCCGGCCGTGACCGGCTCCAGACAGCATATGGGGCGCAGCGTGGTGGTCTTGCCCATGCCGTTACGGCCAAGCAGGGTGGCCGCTTCGCCCTCCGCCATTGCCAAATCGAGGCCAAACAGCACCTGGCTAGGACCATAGGCAACCTCGAGGCCGATGACTTCGAGCAGGGTACTCATGGGATGCTTCTCCGATCACTGGGCGACCATCTCCCCGTTAGTGGGTGGGCAGCCGCGTACATTGCGCTCACAGGTGGTCCCCTAAGTAGGCACGGCGCACGCCGGCGTCGTTTTTCACCTTGTCCGGCGTGCCAGTGCAAATCAGCTGACCGTTGACCAGGACCGAAATGCTGTCGGCCTGGCGAAATACCGCATTCATGCCGTGTTCGACGAGCAGGATAGTGACGTGACGGGTCAGGTGTTCGATCAGGTCCTCCATACGTGCCGACTCCTCCGGGCCGGTAACGGCCATCGGTTCGTCAAGCAGCAACAGTTGCGGCTTGGTCGCCAGCACCATGGTCAGCTCCAGGGCTCGTTGCTCGCCATGCGACAGCGTACTGGCGGTCGCGCTGCTCTTGCCGTGCAAGCCGACCTGTTCGAGATAAATCTGTGCCTCATCAAAGAGCCTATTTTCCCGGCGCACCGGCCGCCAGAAACGGAAACTGCTGCCGGCATCGCTACGCCCCTGTACGGCCAGTGCAACATTATCGAGAGCCGACAGGCTGCGGAAAACATTCGTGATCTGGTATGACCGTGCCATGCCGGCTGCGACCCGCTGATGCATGGACAGTTTTGACACATCCCGAGCGGCGAAATGTACGCTACTGCTATCCGGTTGCAGGGCGCCCGAAACGTGGTGAATGAACGTTGTTTTGCCGGCACCATTGGGGCCGATCAGGGCATGGATTTCGCCGGCCTCGATCCGGAAATCGACATCTTTCAGCGCATCAAGCGCTGCAAAACGGCGCGGCAGCTGGCGAACGTCAAGCAGTGCCTCAGCCATGATCAGCCTCGCGCTGTCGATCGAACAGGGCGCGACTCCTTTAGGCGCAAAGAGCACCACATCGAGTAGGAGCAGGCCCAGTACGATATGCCAGTGGTCGGTAACGCCGGCCAAGGTCTCTTCCAGTAGAAGCAGGACGACCGCCCCCAGCACACCGCCGTACAGGTAGCCGACACCGCCAATGATAACCATGACGAGCAGGGTAACGGACTGCGTCCTTTGCAGCAGGTTGGGACTGGCCAGCCCGGTCAGGTTGGCGAGCATAGCGCCGGCCAGTCCGGCGATACCCATTGCGAGCGGGAAAGCAATCAATGCCTCGTTGATGCCGACTTGTTGGCAGATGGCCGCGACATAGGCGCTAGCGCCGAGAAAGGCGGCGTGACCGAGAGACACCATGCCACCGAACCCGAGAATAAGATTGAGGCTGGAAGCGGCCAACGCGAAGATCAGCATGCGGGTGGCAAGACCAATGTAGAACTCCTGGCCAAATGCTTCCAAGATGGTCGGCAAGGCGAGTGCCGCGCCGAGAAAGACGATAGATAGGGATTTCTGCCAGGCGGCTAGACGATAGAAAGCCATTACGCGCGCGCCGGGAACAGGCCCTGCGGGTTGAAAAACAGGATGCAGGCCATCAACAGGTAGATCAGGATGGAAGCCAAGGCCGAACCAAGCGTCGACGCAGCATCGGCCGGCAGGGTGGCACGGAGTAACGCGGGCAACAAAGCACGGCCAAGGGTATCCCAGTACCGACAATCAGGCTGCCAACCAATGCGCCGCGGATCGAGCCAATACCACCTATGATGATGACCACGAAAGCGAGGATCAGCACACTTTCGCCCATGCCTACCTGAACAGCGAGCAACGGGCCGAGCAAACCGCCGGCCAGCCCGCACAGGGCAGTACCAAAAACGAAGACTGCCGTGAACAGGCGAGGCACGTTGGTACCCAGCGCCTCAGTCATCTCTATGTTGTCGGCACCGGCGCGTACCCACATGCCGATACGGCTCTTGGCGATTAGAAGGTAAAGGGTAATGGCGATGGCAATGCTGAAAGCGATGATGACCAACAGGTAGGCTGGGTAGAAGAAGCTGCCGATTTCAACGGGCCCAGCCAACGCCTCGGGTGGATTGAGCATCAATGCCGCCAGCCCCCAGATAGCGCGGACGACCTCGTTGAAGATTAGGATCAGCGCGAAGGTGGCCAGCACTTGCGATAGGTGGTCGCGCTGGTAGAGCCGCCGGAACAACGCCAGTTCGAGCAGCAGCCCCACCACCGCCGTACCCGCGACGCCGAGACCTAGTGCAATCCAGAAGGAATCGGCAGCCTGCGTAGCGGCGGCGACGAAGTAGGCACCCGCCATGTACAGCGAACCATGGGCCAGATTAATGCAATCCATGATGCCAAAAACAAGTGTCAGCCCGGCAGCAAGCTGGAACAGCATAAGCCAAATTGCAGGCCATTGAGGGCCTGTTCGAGGATCAATTGGGTCATGAAATGGCGGCAGCCGGTTGCCCGGCGGCCGTCGGGCTTACTTCATCTTGCACTGTGCCACGTAGGCATCGGCATGATTGGTGAAAATGGTGCCCGTGGTCTTGTTGGTGATTCGACCGCTGACATCCTTGCCAATAGCGCGCAGGTAGTAATTCTGTACAGGGTAGTGGTTTGTGTTGAATTTGAAATCGCCGCGCGCGGATTTGAAACGCTTGGCTTCCAGCGCCTTCTGCAGCCCCTTCTTGTCATCGACGTTGCCCTTCACATCGCGCACGGCTGCGTCCATCATCAGAGCGGCATCGTAGCCCTGCGAGGCGTAGAGCGAGGGCAGGCGGCCGTATTCTTTCTGGAAATCGGCGACGAAGCGTTTATTCTCCGGGTGGTCCATGTCATGTGCCCAGTGCGACGAGATGAACATGCCGAGCATCGAACCGCCCACTGCCTTGATCACGTCCTCGTCGGCCGAGAAGCCGGGGGCGAACAGTTGCTTGTCGCGCGAAAGACCGGCGGGGACGAACTGCTTGACGAAGTTGATGCCCATACCGCCCGGTAGGAAGAAGAACAACGCATCGGGCTTGATACTGCAGATCTACGCCAGTTCGGCAGCGTAGTCGAGCTAGCCGAGTTTGGTGTAGATCTCTTCTGTGACGTTACCTTTGTAAAAGCGACGGAAGCCTGACACCGCATCCTTGCCGCCAAGGTAGTTCGGCGTGCCGATCACGACATTCTTGTAACCCTAGTCCTGCACGATCTTGCCTACCGCTTCGTGAAGGTTGTCATTCTGCCAGGCGACGTTGAAGAAGAAGGGATTGCACTACTCGCCGGCGTATTGCGACGGGCCGGCATTGGCCGAAATGTAGAAGGTCTGGTTCTGGAAAACGGCCGGGCCGACGGCGAGCAAGATGTTGGAGAAGAGGATACCGGTCATGAAATTGACCTTGTCCTTCTTCAGTATTTTGTCGGCGGCCTACTTGGCGAAGTCCGGATTCTGCTGGTCGTCGGCAATGATGACCTCGGCCGGCAGGTTACCCAGCTTGCCGTTCAGGTGCTTGACGGTCACGTTGAAGCCGTCGCGGATATCGACGCCAAGACCGGCGCCGGGTCCAGACAGGGTGGAGACCAAGCCGACCTTGATCTTGTCGGCAGCATGGCAGCAGCAAGGGCAGTCAGGCGGGGCATCATCGGAA
>JAGWUW010000127.1 GCA_028868235.1 Betaproteobacteria bacterium
GAGGGGCAGCCAGAGGGGCATTGCATCCGCTGCTGCTGGATCGGCATGCATATCGGCCGCCGCCTAGGCCTTGATGACGATGCCTTGTGGAGCCTGTACTACACGCTGCTGCTCAAGGATCTCGGTTGCAGCAGCAATGCGGCGCGTATATGCGAGTTGTATGTAACGGATGACCTTAGTTTCAAGCGCGATTTCAAGACGGTTGGTGACAGTCTGCCGCAGGTACTCCGTTTCGTGCTGGGTCATACCGGGCTGAAATCCCCTCTGGCCGAGCGTTTTCGCAGTTTTTTGACCATCGTGCGCAATGGCGAAGAAATTGCCCAGGAACTGATATCCACCCGCTGCCAGCGCGGCGCAGAGATTGCCCGTCTGCTGCGTTTTCCGGAACGCGTGTCGGCCGGCATTTACAGCCTCGACGAACATTACAACGGCCAGGGCCGGCCGCAGGGATTAGCTGGCGAGGCGATCCCGCTCTTCTCGCGCATTGCGCTGCTGGCCCAGGTGGTCGATGTCTTCCATACGGCTGGTGGCCCGCAGGCAGCGCTGGACGAAGTGCGTGGACGGGCGGGAGGCTGGTTCGACCCGGCCTTGGTCGGTATTTTCGATGCAGTCGCCACGGACGATGCCTTCTGGCAGACGCTTGGTTCGCCAGACGTGACACGGGCGGTGCTGGCGTTGGAACCGGCGTCACACGTCGTGGCACTCGATGACGACTATCTTGACGACATCGCATCCGCTTTCGGTCAGGTCGTCGACTCGAAGAGTCCCTACACCAGCGGCCACAGTATGCGGGTCGCGCTGTATACCGACCTGATCGCGGAAACGCTGGGTTTGTCGCAGGAACGCCGCCGCTGGCTGAAGCGTGGGGCGCTGCTGCACGATGTCGGCAAACTTGGGGTCAGTAACAGCGTGCTCGACAAGCCGGGCAAACTCGACGCCGACGAATGGGCGGCGGTGCAGGCGCATGCCGCCTATACCGAGGCCATCCTGTCGCGTATCGGCGCCTTTGCCGAACTGGCCCGTGTTTCCGGTGCCCATCACGAACGCCTGGATGGCAAGGGTTATCCACGGGGCGTGTCGGCGGACGAAATCTGCCTCGAAACCCGCATCATCACCACCGCCGACATCTTCGACGCCATCACCGCAGAACGCCCGTATCGCGGCGCCGTGCCGATCCCGAAAACGTTGGAGATCATGGCCGAAAACGTCGGCACAGCCATCGATCCCGACTGTTTCGAGGCCTTGAAGAAGGCTATCGACCGCTTGCCGGCCTAAGTGTTTGCGGCGAGGTTTTGCCGTTCACCCGGTAAAATACGCATTTTGCTCGCCGGCCAGTCCGGACAAGGTTTTATTGCATGACTACTGAAATCAAAGTGCCGACCGTCGGTATCGTTTCGCTCGGCTGCCCCAAAGCCGGCTCGGACACCGAACGCATCCTGACCAAGTTGCGCGCCGAGGGCTACAACCTGTCGCCCAACTACGACGATGCCGATCTGGTGATTGTCAATACCTGCGGCTTTATTGATGCCGCAGTCGAGGAATCGCTCGACGCCATCGGCGAGGCGCTCAATGAGAACGGCAAGGTCATCGTCACCGGTTGCCTTGGTGCCAAGGGCGACATCGTGCAGACGACACATCCGTCGGTGTTGGCCGTCACCGGCCCGCATGCCGCCGACGAGGTGATGGGCTACGTGCATCAGCACCTGCCCAAGCCGCACGACCCCTATACTGACCTCGTGCCGCCGCAGGGCGTGCGCTTGACGCCGGACCACTTCGCCTACCTGAAGATTTCCGAGGGCTGCAACCACAGCTGCACCTTCTGCATTATCCCGTCGCTGCGCGGCCCGCTGGTTTCGCGCCCGGTTGGCGATGTGCTGGCGGAGGCGGAGAACCTTGCCCGCGCCGGCGTCAAGGAACTGCTGGTTATTTCGCAGGATACCTCGGCCTACGGTGTCGATCTGAAATACCGCACCGGCTTCTGGGGCGGTAAGCCGGTCAAGACCCGCCTCAAGGAATTGTGCGAGGCCATGGCGCAGTTCGGCATCTGGGTTCGCCTGCACTACGTTTATCCGTATCCGTCGGTCGATGACGTCATTCCGCTGATGGCCGAGGGCAAGATCCTGCCCTATCTGGATGTGCCCTTCCAGCACGCCAGCCCGAAGATACTGAAGGCCATGAAGCGTCCGGCCTCGGCCGAGAACACGCTGGAGCGCATCGCCAAGTGGCGCTCGATCTGCCCGGAAATCGTCATCCGCTCGACCTTCATCACCGGTTTCCCCGGCGAGACGGAAGAGGATTTTGACCAGCTGATCCAGTTCCTCGAAGATGCCAAGCTCGACCGCGTCGGCGCCTTTGCCTATTCGCCGGTCGAGGGCGCCAGAGCCAACGAGATCGAAGGCCTGCCGCCGGAAGAAGTGCGCGAGGATCGTCGCCGCTGGCTGATGCAAGTGCAGGAAGACATTTCTGCCGAAAAGCTGGCCGCCAAGATCGATAGCGTCATCGAGGTGCTGGTCGACGAGGTGGATGAGGAGGGCACCATCGCTCGTTCCAAGGCCGATGCGCCGGAAATCGACGGCCTGGTCTACATCGACGGCCATTTCGACGCTCGGCCGGGCGACTTCCTGCAGGTCAAGGTCATTGATGCCGACCACCATGACCTCTACGCCGAAATCGTCTGATCTGATCGACGTTCTCACCGGCATCGTTGGCGCCGCCCAGGTGCTGAGCGAGCCGTCCGATATCGCGCCTTTCATCACCGACTGGCGCGGTCGTTACCGGGGGGCGGCGCTTTGCGTCGTCAGGCCCGGTAACACTGCCGAAGTGGTGGCCGTAGTCAAAGCCTGCGTCGAGGCCGGCGCGGCCATTGTGCCGCAGGGTGGCAATACCAGCCTGTGCGGTGCCGCGACACCGGATTCCACGGGGGCTGCGGTCGTGCTCAGCCTGGGGCGCCTCAATCGCATTCTGGCTGTCGATACCGGCAACAACACCATCACCGTCGAGGCCGGCTGCACGCTGGCCGCCGTGCAGGAGGCGGCGCGCGCCGTCGATCGGCTGTTCCCCCTGGCGTTGGCGTCGGAAGGCACCTGCCAGATCGGCGGCAACCTGTCGACCAATGCCGGTGGCGTGCAGGTGCTGCGCTACGGCAATACCCGCGAACTGGCCCTCGGCCTGGAAGTCGTGCTGCCCAGCGGCGAAATCTGGGATGGCCTGCGCGGTCTGCGCAAGGATAATACTGGCTACGACCTGAAGCACTTGTTCATCGGTGCCGAAGGGACGCTTGGTGTGATTACCTCCGCAGTGCTCAAGCTCTTTCCGCTACCGAAGCGGCAGACCACCTGCTGGCTCAATATCGCGACGCCTGCTGCGGCAGTTGATCTGCTCAATACCGCCAAATCGGCCTTCGATGCCCAACTGACGGCTTTCGAGCTGGTTTCCGAGCATGCCCTGCAACTGGTCCTGAAGAACATTCCCGAGTCTCAGCGACCGGGCGCGGTCAGCCCATGGTACGTACTGGCTGAGTTCTCCGACGCCGAGCCGGCCGAGGTGGAGGCTTGGCTGGCGGCATGCCTAGAGTCTGGCGAGGTGGGTGATGGGGTGCTGGCCGCCTCCGAAACGCAGGCCAGGAAGCTCTGGGCGTTGCGCGAGAATATTTCCGAAGCCCAAAAGATCGAGGGCATCAGCATCAAGCACGACGTGGCGGTGCCGGTATCGCGCATCCCCGCTTTCCTCGCAGCTGCAGATTCCGCACTGGGCAAGGCTTTCCCGGGTATCCGTATCGTCGCCTTTGGCCATGTTGGGGATGGTAATCTGCACTACAACCTGTCCAAACCCGATGCCCAGGATAACGCGGCCTTTATGGTCAGCCAGCCGCAGGTCAATCGCATCGTGCATGACGCGGTTCATGCGCTCAATGGGTCGATTTCCGCCGAGCATGGCCTTGGACAACTCAAGCGCGAGGAAATCCTGCGCTACAAGAGTCCGGTTGAAATGGCCTTGATGCGTTCGATCAAGCAGGCACTCGATCCACGGGGCTTGATGAACCCGGGCAAGGTGCTCTGACTAGGAGATGCTGGCGTCAGCCGGGTTCTCCACAGACGATAGCGGCAAGGGGATGGTGAAGCTGAATACGCTGCCTTGGCCGGGTGTGCTGACGATCTTTAATTCTCCGCCCATCAATTCGACCAGGCGACGCACGATCGCCAGCCCGACGCCCAAGCCGCCATGGCGCCGGATGCTCGAACCGTCGGCTTGCACCAGCAATCCCTCGATAGCTTTGAGCGCATCGGGGGAAATGCCCTGACCGGTGTCACTGACTGCGAATTCGATGGATGCTGTACTGCCATCCAGCTGCAACAGTCGGCAGGCCACGCTGACCGTGCCGCGTTCGGTGAACTTGATCGCGTTGTCGACCAGATGTCCTAAGGCATCGACCAGGCAATCGCTGTCGCCGACCAGAACGGCAGGCAGGGCCGGGTCAGACTCGAGCAGGAGTGCGATACCTTTGGCCGAGGACTGCTCCTGATTGCCGAAGATCGCTCTGGAAAGTAGCTCGGCGGTGATGAATGGTCCTGGTTTTAGCTTGACGTGTCCGGCTTCGAGCTCGGAGAGGCGGATCAAATGGTTGATCTGTGCCATCAGAAGGTCGGATGACTGGCGCAGGTGGTTGAGCAACTCCTGTTGCTCCTCGGATGCGTCGAAAGTGAGGAGGTCGGTAATGCCGACGATGCCATTCATCGGGGTTCGCAGTTCGTGGCTGATATTGGACAGGAACTCGGTCTTGGCGCGCAGCGACAGTTCCGCCACTTCGCGGGCATGGGCAAGACGGCGCACCAGCTGAGCCTGCTCCTGTTCCAGCCGGATTGAGTCGTGCAATGTCTGGTTGAAAAATTTGGCGCTGCGCGTTACGGCGATCAGGAAAATAAGGCTCATCAGCGAAAAGGCGATGCCCATACTGTCTGTGCTGAAGGCGCAGAAGGCGACGGCCGTGACAATGGGCCAGGCGTAGCAGCGAAAAGCAGTGAGGTCGGCTGCCACTACCTGGACGGCGCCGGCAACCATGCCGGCCATGACGAATGCAGTGAAAAGTTTGAAAGTCGGATCGCCTGCGGTCATCAACATGATGGTGCCGCCTGCCCAGACGATCCCGCCGAGGGTGGCACCGATAATTGCCCGTTGTCGCCAGAAAGGAGCCTGGGCGTTACGTTCAACGCTATCGAGTTGCCGGTACTGTTGGTCGCCGACCAGGCGCAACGAGGCGATGATTGCGACAATGACAGCCCAGGCGATCAAGTACTCAGTGGCGACGTACGGCGAACCGATCCAGACGAGAAGGAGCGCGTTTAAGATCGAGACAATTTGCCCGATACGCAGGTTGCGATACAGCAGCGCAACCTGCGGGCCAAGCCCCCCTGCCTGATGGCTGGGCATCAATTGAGTGCTCGCCCTTCGCTTTCTGTGAACAGAGCAGCCACATCCTCCGGCGCAAAGCGATATTCGCGATTGCAGATGTCGTCACGGATCAGAATTTCACCATGCTCGGCGAGGATCGATTCGGCGTCGGCGCGACCAATGCTGCGGATCATGTCGCGTACCTTTTCCCAGTCTTCCGGGCAGTGGTAGGCGACCGGCTGCGGGTCGTAAAGACGGATGCCATGGGCCTCGATGTCCTCGTGGAAAAGGCGGGCGAGGAGGCTTTCGGGGGACAATTCAAGCAGTTCCGCAGTTTTCACCGTGCCGGCCAGTTGGGTGACGCGGGACCAGCCATCGGGATCACGGGTGTCGGCATCCGGCATCTTCTGCAGGAACAGGCAGGCGGCGGCGCGCGGGCTGGCCGTGGCGAAAAGTCGAGAGGGCTGTTGTTCTGACTGCTCCAGATAGTGCTCGAATATTCCGGCGATGCTGTCGCCGACCATCGGTACGTAGCTCTGGTAGGGCTGGCGGGCGGTGGGCAGATCGAGGCTCATCAGTAGCTGGCCACCCTGGTGGGCCCCGAGCAGTTCCGGGACCGGCGCAGGCAGAACGACCGGGTTGCTGCGTGCCATACCGCGCATCAGCAGTTGCTCGTTACAGTCCATGACCAGCAGCTGGATCGGGCCGCCACCGCGCAGCTGCAGGGTCAGGCGCCCGGGCTGTTTCAGTTGGGCGGCGATCAGTGCCGTGACGGCAGCCGTTTCACCCAGCAGTTGCGCCACGGTGGGTTGGTAATTGCGGTCAGCCTGCATATGCTGCCAGGCATCACCCAGATGAACGATGGCGCCACGGATATCGAGACCTTCGAACAGGAAGCGGCGGACGAAGCTGTCGCTCATTTGAATTGTTCCGCGTAGTTTTCCGGGGAAAAGCCGACCACCAACTGCTTGCCGGTGTCTAGCACGGGGCGTTTGATCAACGAGGGATATTGCGCCATCAGTCGCAGGGCCTTGGTTTCGTCGATGTTGGCTCGCTCGTCGTCGCTCAGTTTCTTCCACATCAGGCCGCGTGTGTTGAGCAGCTTTTCCCAGGTGGCGCGGGCAGCCCAGTCAGGCAGATTGGCCTCGGCGATGCCGGCTTTCTTGTAATCGACAAATTCGTAGGCGATGCCGTTTTCAGAAAGCCAGTTCATGGCCTTCTTCATGGTGTCGCAGTTCTTGATGCCATAGACGCGGATAGCGGGCATGGTTGTTCTCCGTTGATGCTAGTGATGCCGAAACACCGCGATTATCTCAGTTTTTGTACCAATGCCCTGTGACACCACAGCAACCGATGGGTGACAAAAAGAGAAGGCCCTCGGGGCTATACACCTAACCAAGGGCCTTGCCAGAAGCCAGCGCAAATTACTGTCACGCACTCACTCCGCAGAGTGTTTCTGCCAAGCACATCCACTAAAACGATTTGGCTTGCTAGTTTCCATCAGGCCTTGGATACCGAGTGGAGTTCCGGTAATTAAGGGAAAAGCGGCAGGGCAGCCACCTTTCCGATTTTTCTCTTCGGCCGTTATTTGCGCAGTTTGGCGAAGGCTGCCGCCATTGCGTTGCCTGACGGAGCAGGGCCGTTGCCGCGAAGTTGCTGGCGCGGGTTTGGGTTGCCGCCACGATTGGACGGGGCGCTGTCGTGGCGCTTGCCTTGCGTCGGTTCGTCGCCCATACGCATGGTCAGCGCGATGCGCTGGCGCTGCAGATCGACTTCCAGCACCTTGACCTTGACCACCTGACCGGCCTTGACGACATCGTGCGGATCTTTGACGAAGGTGTTGGAGAGGGCGGAGACATGCACCAGACCATCCTGATGCACACCGATGTCGACAAAAGCACCGAAGGCGGCGACGTTGGTGACGACGCCCTCGAGGACCATAC
>JAGWUW010000128.1 GCA_028868235.1 Betaproteobacteria bacterium
TGGGTGCGAAGATTTTTCCTTCATGTCGCTGCATGGTGAAGATGGGCAGATGAGCGACAATGATGATAATCATCGAGAAGACTGTCGGACGGCCGATTTCGACCACGGCCTCTTGGATGGTCCGCGTATGCGGCCGGTGGTCGTCATCACGTTTCGCTTCGCCGAGGCGCCGGAAAATGTTCTCGATGACGATAACCGCACCATCGACGATGATGCCGAAGTCCATCGCTCCCAGCGATAGCAGGTTGGCTGGGATGCCAACCAGCGATAGCCCGGTGAAGGTGCCGAGCAGGGCGAGTGGGATAATCGAAGCGACGATCCCGGCGGCGCGCAGGTCGGCCAGGAACATATAGAGGACCAGCGTGACAAGCACGGCACCTTCGAGCAGGTTCATGAAAACCGTTTTCAGTGTCTTGCTGATCAGCCATGAGCGGTCGTAGAAGGGTACGAGCTGCACGCCACGAGGCAGACCGCCGTTGTTCAGTGCATCGACCTTGGCCTTCAGTGCGTCGAGAACCATGGACGGGTTTTCATCCTTGCGTAGCAGCACGATCCCGGACACCACGTCGTCCTGATCGCCATTGGCGTCGCTGATGCCGACGATGCCCTGTTCCGGCACGCGCGATTCGACGACTTCGGCAATGTCGCGAACGAGGATGGGCGTGCCGTTGTTTTCGGCGACGACGACCTGGCCAATATCGGCCGACGAACGCAGCAGACCGAGCGAGCGGATCAGGAACTGCTGACGGCCCTGGGCGACCGAGCCGCCCCCTGCATTGGCGTTGGCGCGTTGCAGGGCGTTGAACAGTTGGCCCAGCGTGATCTTGTAGTCGCGCAGCTTGGGCAGGTTGGGGCGCACTTCGTATTGGCGGATCGGCCCGCCCAGCGACACCACGTCGGCAATGCCGGAAACTTGCTTGATCTGGCGGACGACCGTCCAGTCCTGAATGGCGCGGATCTCGCTCGGCTTCAGGCCAGGGGCTTCCAGGCGGTAGCGGAAGATTTCGCCGGTGGCGGTGGCGGGTGGTGCCAGTTCTGGTTCGACGCCGGGCGGCAGGTCAATGCCGCGCAGACGTTCTTGAACCAGTTGCCGAGCCATGAACAGGCTGGGTTTCTCGTCGAAGGTGACGACGATGAAGGACAGGCCGAACTGTGTATGCGAGAACATACGGATCGAGTTCGGCACCCCGGAGAGGGCGATCTCGAGTGGAATGGTGACCTGCTTCTCTACTTCTTCCGGCGCCCGGCCGGGGTAGAGCGAGATAATGGTGACCTGGGTATCGGTGACGTCCGGGAAGGCCTCGATGGGCAACGAGCGGAACGATGCGGTGCCGATGCCGATGAAGAGCACCAGCCCGAGAATGATGAACAGTGGTTGACTGAGCGCGAAATGAACGATGCGCTTGATCATTTATCTGCCTGTTTTTCAGCGACCGGTTCCGGTTTTGATTCTGGCTTGAAATATTTGAGCAGATGCAGGCAACCTTCGACGACGACCTTGTCGCCTTCCTGGACGCCGGCATAGATGTCGATCAAACCATCGCGTTCGGTGCCAGCCTCGACGGCCTGGCGGCGATAGCGTCCGGTGGCTTCCTCGACGAAGACGTAGCGCTGCTTGCCGAAGAGGAAGACTGCCGCAGCAGGGACGCGCAACGCGGCGTTCGGCTCCAGTTCAACTAGGGCATTGACGAACATTTCGCCTTTCAGGCGGCGGTCGGTGTTCGGAACTTCGCCACGGACCTTGACAGTCCGCGTGTTGGGATCGACGAAGTCTGCGACGTGGCGAATGATACCTTTGAAGCGTTCGCCGGGGTATTGCTTCGATTCGATCAGGAGCGGTTCGTCTTTCTTCAATCGGGCCAGGTCGGTTTCTACGGCATCAAGCTGGATCCACAGGGTGGTCAGATCGGTAATGACAAAGAGCGGCGAACCGGATTGATCGGGGCGGAACTCCTGGCCCGGATTGAGATTGCGTTCGACGACAATGCCGGCCAGTGGGCTGCGCAGTGTATAGGTGCCGTCGCCCTCACCACCGAGATCGGCTACCCGGCGGCTGGCCCGTTCTGCTTCGGCTTTAGTTGCAATGGCTGCAGCCTCTGCCTGCTGCCATTCCTTTTCGGCCACCACACCGGCTTCGCGCAACACCCGGTTACGCTCCAGCGCCTGGGTAGCAACCTGCGCATCGGCTCGTGCCTTGCGGGCATCGGCCAATGCCTGACTATATTCGGGAGAGCTCAATATCGCCAGGGGCTGGCCAATTTTGACCGGTGCGCCTATATCCACGGCGATACTCTGCACACGACCCCCAACTTGCGCAAAAACGCGAACCGTTTTTTCCTCGTTCCACACCAGGCGGCCGGGTAGATGAAGCGTACCACCCTTGTCTTTTTCGACGACGGCTAGTTTCAGAAAGGTTGCCTTGTCCGGTTCGGCGAGGACAGCTACATCGCCATCAACCTTGATTGCGGGAGCCTTTTGCGCCTCCGGTTCAGCGGAGCAGCCGGCCAGTGCCAGCACCAAAATAATGAGAAAGGGAGGGAGCTTCAAGGATTTTTCCGGAATTCAGCCTGGACCTGCCAGTCGGACAGTGCTTTGGCGTAATCGGCGCGCGCACTGGCGGCTTCGATCTGGATCTGGCGTAGGGTGCGCCGGGCATCGAGCAAATCCATCAGTCCCATGGCGCCCTTGCTGTAAGCCAGTTCTGCTGCTTTGGCGACGCGCTCAGCATCGGTCAGGAGGCCGCCTTCTAGGCGCTGCATGCGGTCGCGTGAGGCGAGCAGCGCATTGCGTGCCTGGGCAACCTGGCCGATCGCCAACGCCTGCTGCTGGTCATATTGCAGACGGGCTGCATTGTAGTCAGCCTCGGCGCGGCCGATTTCGCCTTCGTATTCGTGCCAGATGAAGAGCGGCACGCTGACGCCGATGCCGTAGCTGTTGGTCGGTGCATTCTGCAGGTTGCGCTCGAATTGCACGCCGACCGTAACGTCGCGGTTGCGCTTGGCACGGGCTAGGTCGCGGTCAGCTTCGGCGGCCGCCATGCGCTTCTGTGCAGCGGCAAGGTCGGGACGCAGCTCAAGCGGGGCGGCGTTGAGGGCAATCGCCTCTAGTTGAGGCCAAGTGTCGGTGGCGACGATCTGCTCGGCGTCGGCATCGCGGCCGACAAGGTAAGCCAGCAACTGTTGCGCCACGGCAAGGTCGGCCTGGGCTTGGCGGGCATCGGCCTCGGCGCGGGCCTGGTCAATCTGCAGGCGGGAAACATCGACTGGCGCCAGATCCCCGGCTTTGAGGCGCAGGCGGCCAGCGTTGGTACTCTTTTCGTAGAGCGCGGCTGATTCGCGGGCAAGTACAAGCTTCTCCTGCGCCAAGAGAAGGTTGTAGTAAGCTTGGCGAAGGTCGCCCAGTTGCTGGCGTGCGGTGTCGTCGCGGTCGAACTTGGCCGCATCGACACGGGCTTCGGCACCCTTGATACGCAGGTCGCGCTTGCCACCACGTTCAACCAGTTGGTCGAGGCGGAGCTGGGTGTCCATTTTCTTGTCTTTGAGCGGTCCGCCACCGTAACCGGATTGTGGGCTGATCGACAGGGCATTGATGCTTAGATCGGGATTAGGCCGCTGGCCGGCGGTACGGACATCGGCGCTAGCTCCGGCGATGGCGGTCTCGGCCAATTTGAGTTCACGGCTGTGTTCACGCCACAGAATTTCCGCGTCATGCAGCGTCAGAGAGATGCCTGTTCCTGCGAAAGCCAGGCCAGGCAGGGTAAACAGGACAATCAGTAGGCGTCGCATTGAATCAAACCCAAAAGCGGCATGATATCGTATGGAGCTAGTCTGACTGATTTCTGACGAATCGATGCGTATTCTGCTTATAGAAGATGATGCCCTGTTGGCCGATGGCTTGGTACGCGCATTGCGCCATGCCGGCTATGTTGTTGACCTTGCGGCCGACGGGCGAACGGCCGACGGTTTGTTGGCCGGTGATGGCTACGACCTGGCAATTCTCGATCTCGGCCTGCCAGGCCTGGACGGCAGTGAAGTATTGCAGCGCTTGCGGGGCCGTCGCCAGCAAACACCGGTCCTTGTTCTGTCGGCTCGTCTGGCGGTTGAAGAGCGCGTTCGCCTGCTCGACCTAGGGGCCGATGACTACGTGGTCAAACCGGTCAGCCTGGAGGAACTGGAGGCACGGGTTCGCGCCCTGATTCGACGTGGGCAGGGTGGTGCAATCCCTGATGTCATGCTTGGTCGTCTGCGTCTCGATACGGTAGGCAAACGGGCCTGGCTGGACGATACGGCGCTTGACCTGAATGCCAGGGAATGGTCGGCGATGGAGTTTCTGGCCACCCGAGTCAATCGCATTGTCAGCAAGGAGCAGTTGATGCAGGCGCTATATAGTTGGCAGGACGATATTTCGCCCAATGCCATCGAAAAGCTGGTGTCACGCCTGCGCAGCAAGATCGAGGTAGCCGGGATCACCATTCGGACGGTACGTGGCTTGGGTTACTACCTGGAAAAGCCGGATGATGCGAGCACGTAATACCAGTAGCTTGCGGTTGATGCTGATTTACCGGCTATTGCCGTCGATGTTGATTTTATTGCTGCTCGGAGCCTTGGCCGCCTACTGGGTGGCCTTGCGGGCGGCAACCAAGGCCTACGATCGCGGCCTGCTCGATACGGCCTTTACCGTTGCCGAGCAATTGCGGGTGGTCGATGGCAAGTTGCAGTTGCCGCTGTCCCAGCAAGCGAGAGCTGTGTTGTTAACCGATAAGTTTGACCGCATTTTTTATGCCGTGCACGGCATGGGTGGGGAGTTACTCGACGGCAAGCCCGAATTGCCGACCCCGCAACAGGAAAACTGGCGCCAGTTGGGCGATGAAGGGCGTTTGTATTACGACGGGGCGCTCGACAACGAGCCGATTCGCCTTGCCGCCTATCAGCGGCGCCTGGGCGACCAGAGCGTGACGATCATCGCCGGTGAGACGCTGGTCAAGCGGCAGGAAATGGTGCGCGACATCCTACTCGGGATGATGCTTCCCGAGATACTTCTGGTGCTGGTGGCGGCGAGCGTGATCTGGTTCGGCGTCCGTTCCGGACTGCGGCCACTCGATAACCTCCAAGGGGAACTGGCCAACCGCTCCCAAGCTGATCTGAGGTCGGTCATCGCCGATGTGCCGGAGGAAATGCAAGCGGTGGTTATGGAGATCAACGGCTTGTTGCGTCGCCTGGAGCAGGCTTTATCCAGTCAGCGTAATTTCGTTTCCGATGCGGCGCATCAATTGCGCACGCCGATTGCCGCGCTGCTCGCTCAGGTTGAGGTGGCCGAACACGAGGCGGGGCGTTCGGAGGATGGCGCCTTGCGCGGGATACATGCCGCTGCTGGGCGACTCGGGCATGTGGTCGAACAACTGCTCGCATTGGCCCGCGCCGAACCCAGCCTGGCGCAGACCTCGACAGTGGTGTCACTAGCCGATCTGGTCCGGAAGGTGGCTGAGAGCTGGCTACCGAAAGCCATTGGCAAGGACATCGACCTCGGCTTCGAGCTGACCCCGGCGCTCGTTGTCGGCAATGAATTGCTGTTGCAGGAATTGCTGGCCAATCTGCTCGACAATGCGTTGCGCCATACTCCGGTCGGTGGCATTGTCACCGTCCATTGCCGCCAGGTGGATGGCAAGGCCTGGCTGGGAGTCGAGGATAGCGGGCCGGGCATACCAGAAAGCGAGCGGCAACGGGTCGGCGAGCGTTTTTATCGGCCGGCCGGCCAGGTCGGTGATGGTTGCGGCCTCGGGCTAGCCATCGTGCGCGAAATCGCCCGCCAGCATCACGGCGAACTGCATATTGGCACATCGGAAAAACTGGGCGGGGCGCTGCTGCAGCTCGAACTGCCGGCTCGGATACCTGGAGCAGGCCAGTAGCGGATTGTTAGCAGATCAGGGTCACCACGATCTCGCGCTGCTGCCCTTGCGTGCGGTGCTCGAATAGGTAGATGCCCTGCCAGATGCCGAGCAGCAGTCGGCCACCGGCGAACGGCACGCTGAGCGATACGCCGGTAAGCAGGGAGCGGGCGTGGGCAGCCATGTCGTCGTCGCCTTCCGTATCGTGGCGATAGGCAGGGTCGCCATCCGGTGCCCAGCGCTGCATTAGTGTTTCCAGATCACGGCGTACGTCGGTATCGGCGTTTTCGGTGATGGCCAGGCCGCAGCTGGTGTGGCGTACAAAAATATGCGCGATACCACTTTCGGCTGGTCCGGCGCGTACCAGGCCCGCGATGTCGTCGGTGATATCGACGGAGCCGCGACCCTTGGTCACGATGGTCAGGCGGTGCTGATCGGCCATTGGCGAGCCTACTGCTTGTCCTTGAGCAGCGATTGCAGCGCGGCGAACGGATTGTGCGTGGCGCCGCCGCCCCGGCCGGAGCGGGCATCGGTGTAGCCGCGATCGGCCTCGATCTGTTTCTGATGCTCGTTGTCGTGGCAATAGAGGCATAGTAGCTCCCAGTTGCTGCCGTCGGACGGATTATTGTCGTGGTTGTGGTCGCGGTGATGGACGGTTAGTTCACGCAGGTTGGCTTGGGTGAATTCACGGGCGCAGCGACCGCAGATCCACGGGTATAGTTTGAGCGCCTTTTCCCGGTAGCCCTCGGCGCGTGCATCGGCAGCCTTGCGGGCATCGAGGACGATTTTGTCGAGGCGGGCATGGTCTATTTCTTTCATGGTGCTCTCCGATGATTTCCCGATTCTACGCCCCGCACCATAGAATTCGCTCTTTCCTTACTTCTCCGCTCAAGCCATGCCCCGCATCAAGATCGACCTGCCCGAATCATTCACCTTCACGACCGAAATCCCCATTTATATTGGCCACATCAACTATGGTCACCATCTTGATAACGCCCAGCTGATTTCGCTGATCTCCGAGGCGCGCGTGCGTTATTTCCGCTCCCTGGGCTATTCGGAGCTGGATGTGGAAGGTGTCGGCATTGTCGTCGCCGATGTCGCGGCGCAATACCGTTCCGAAGCCTTCCACGGCGAAACGTTGGTCGTCGAGATGACTGCTGACGATTTCAACGAGTACGGCTGTGACCTGGTCTGGCGCTTGAGCGACAAAGCCAGTGGGCGCGAAGTGGCGCGCGGCAAACATGGCATCATTTTCTTCAACTACTCTGCACGCGAGAAAAGCGCGGTGCCGCCAGCCTTCGTCGCCAAGGCCAAGCGTTCGTGATTCCCATCCGCTATGTCGAGCCGGTATTCCGCCCGCCCAGCGAGGCTGAATCGCTGATCCTGCCGGTTACCGACGG
>JAGWUW010000129.1 GCA_028868235.1 Betaproteobacteria bacterium
CATGAATCGCCAACTCCTGGGCCGAGAGTATCGAATCGGCGATCTGACGAACCAGTTGTGTTGCGTTGCGAACCGTCTCGACCGGGTGGGAAAAAATGTTCTTGTCAATTTCGCGAACGGTTTTCGCGGTATTGATAAAAGCACTTTCAATCCGTGCCGCCTCTTCGCGCTGTACCTTGATGCGTTCAATCAAGGCCCGCTTGGCTGCCAGACCACGGGCAATCACGTCACTGGTCTCATGCGCCGACTCGGGCTTCTGGCTATCAGCCGTCGGTTCCGACAACATGTCGCTCTGAGCCGGGTCGTAACGAACTGACTTCAGCCCCAAACCGCGAATTGTTCTTATCTGTTCCTCGGTCTTGATCTTGAAATGACCAAAGGAAAACGGATGCTGGAACCAGTGTAGATCAAGATAGACATAAAGCCCCACCCGCAGTTGGTCCATCGTGACACGCGACTGTTCTGACATGGGTTTCCGTATGGCTGATCCAGGTTAGGAAAAATTCAGCTTCGAAAAGAGTCGCCTCTCTTCTTGCACTTATTTTATCCATGCGCTTTACGAGTGCATCTATTTCTGTAGGAATAATCCGAAGCATTCTGCTCTCTACAGGAAACGTATGACCAGCGTGGTACCGCTGGCAACCAGCAAACCGTTGAGCAGCATGAACAATTGCTCCCGGTTCACGCGAAGGTCGATGTGGTGACCGATAAAGACACCCAGCATCATCGCCGGCGCGAAAGCCAGCGCAGTCCACAAAAGCGAGAGATCAAGCAGGCCAACCGACAAGCAGAGCAAGATGCGCCAGGCCGTCGACAAGGCGATCAGCGCCGCCTGTGTCGCCCGGAATGCCGCCCGGCTTTCCAGAATGCGTTCCAGATAGGCTGCGTAGATGAAGCCACCACTGCCGAACAGGCCACCCAGAACACCACCGAACAACCCGTGGCCAATGGCAAAGCGCGGCAGTCGAGCGGCCTCCCGACGCTGGACTAGCCCCTTGAGCCCTTGAATGACTACGAAACCGCCCAGCACCATGGCCATCAGCGCATGCGGCAGTTTCGCCAGGATGAGTACCCCAAGCAGTTGTCCGGCAAGCATGCCGGGGAAGAGCTGCATAAAAGCTCCCCAGGCGACCTCCTTGCGGGCTCGCCAGCCGCGTAGCAACGAGCCAGCGAAATCGAGCATGGCGAGCATAGGGATCACCTTACCGACGGGCATCAGCATAGCCAGGGGACCACTGGCCATCAGCGTCGAGCCGAAGCCGACCAGGGTGAACACGGCATAGGCGACGACCACCCCGAGCAGCGCCCAGGCCAGGGAAACAGGATGGTTCGCCAGATCGACGAGAAAAGTGAAATCGGACATGCTCGAAGCTCTCGCGTAATGAACGATTTCATTTTGCGAGGCGATACGGTATAAAACAAATACCGATTCATTAGCTTATCCATGCCAAAAAAGCATGCCAAGTCTGAAGCAGATCCGCTACTTCCTTACCGTCGCCGACCTTGGTAGCTTCACGTCGGCCGCCGTCGCGTTGTTCGTCGCCCAGCCGGCGCTCAGTCGGCAAGTGGCCCAACTGGAGGAAGAGCTCGGCTTTGCACTGTTCGAGCGCGAAGCACGGGGCGTCAGCCTGACGCCGGCCGGCGCCATCTACCGCGACCGGGTCATCGCCATCGAGCACCTGCTGTCTGCCGCCGCCGAGGAAGGCGAGCAATTGGCCAGCGGCGAAGCGGGTGTGCTGCGCCTGCTGCATTCCAGCTCCATTCCGGCGAGCAGCCTGCTAGCGGTTATCCAGCACTTTCTGCAAACCTGCCCCAAGGCACATATCGACCTCGATCGCATCGCATCCGAAATGCAGGTTACCGAAGTGGCAAGCGGTAAAGCGGATATCGGTATCATCCGCCTGCCAGTCCTGCGGCGGGATGCCAGAGTCCGCTTCATCGAGTTGCCTGCCGAACGCCTGTGGGTCGCCCTGCCCGCAGCTCATGCCCTGGCGAACCGCGACAGCCTTGGCATGAACGACCTGCAGCAGCAGGTTTTCGTTTCTGCCGTGCATCGTGAGCGCGGCGGACTGGCCCGGTTGGTCACCGATCTCTGCCTCCGTCAGGGATTCGTACCGCGCACTGCCCGAGTGGTTTCGCGCAAGACGTCGATGCTCAATCTGGTCGCCGCTGGCCTGGGCATCGCGGTCATCCCGGAACGCATGCGAACGCTGGATATGACGGGCATCGCTTTCCGGCCGCTGCACGACCCCGAGGCCATTGCCCTCAGCGCCCTGGTTCTACCGCAACGCCCGACACCACTGGCTCAGTCCTTTGCAGACCTGATGACACAGGCCACAGCCGCCTAGCGCGGTCCGCCGTATTCGTCGGCCAACCGGTCGTAATGGGCGTGAGCCTCACTCTCGCAGATGCCGGCCTCGTACCATTCGCGCATTGCCGGATGTGCCCGCATCGCCTCGCTGTATGCGGCTGCCACCGGTGGCAGCGGCACGTTGTAGATGTGCAGGCGCCACACGATAGGGGCATACATCGCATCGGCCACCGAGAAATCGCCGAACAGGTAGGGACCATCACCCGTGACGAATTGCGTGCGCGCCTCCTCCCAGATTTCGATCACTCGGTCGATGTCGCGCTGAACCTCGGGTGACGCCGGCTTGCCCCTTAGCTTGAGCTTGAGGTTCATCGGCATGGCAGTGCGCAGCTTGGCAAAACCGGCATGCATTTCGGCCGAAATGCAGCGCGCCCGCGCCCGCGCTTTGGCATCGGCTGGCCACATCTGTGGATGGCGCTCGGCCAGATATTCGCCAATGGCGATACTCTCCCAGACCTGGAAACCATCGTCATGCAAGCAGGGAACACGAGCGTTACCGGCCAGCGGCTTCAGGGCTGCGTTGTAGTCGCGACCAGCCACCGACACCATATGTTCAGTGAAGGGCAGGCCGAAATGTTTCATCAGCAGCCAGGCGCGCAGGGACCATGACGAGTAGTTCTTGTTGCCGATATAGAGGTCGTACATCGCTTTCTCCAGGTTCAAAGGACTCCGGACAGGTGCTTGCCAGCTTCACGCCGGCTAAGGGGAGACAGCTCCCGTCCGGCTCCGTTCAGAAAATCGACGACGGCTTGCGGGGCATGGCGGGCGAAGTCACGCAGCGCCCAGCCGATGGCCTTACGGATGAAGAAATCCGCTTCGCTGGCCAGCGCCAGCGCATAGCCGAACAGGCGCTCGCAGTCCGTATCGCCGCGCCAGCCGAGCTGGTGCAACATGGCAATGCGACGCACCCACAGGTTGTCATGGCACAAAGCTGCATCCATCGCCTGCTGTGCCGACACATCGGCAATGCACGCCGAACGCACAACATCCCCGACCACGCCGGCCAATCCATCTACGCTGTCCCACCACGGCTTGATTTGCACCAGATCGAGGATGGCCGGGATGTCGCCCATACCCAGGGCGCGATGCTGACGAGCCAGCAGATCGACGGCGACATACTGACATTCCCGTTCCGACATCGCCCACAGTGCGCAAGCGTTGGCAAGCAGTTCGCCCGCCGTCTGGCGCTGCCGGATCAGGGTCGCCACCGCCTGCCGACGGGTCGGTGTCGGAATACCGAAAAACGCGAACTGGCCGCGCATGTAGGCCCGCATGGCGGGCGCCCGTTGCGGGTTGGCCAGCACCAGCAATCTTCGGCGGACCTGCTCCGGCCAATCGCCGACGACATCTACGCTAGGGAATGAACTCATCGTGGCCGGAAGCTTTCGGCCACGATGCCGTGGCGGGCCAGCTTGTCGTAGAGGGTTTTTTTTGGCGTCTGTAGCAGCTCGGCAACTTTGGTCACGTTGCCGCCACATTGCCGAAGTGCGCCCTCAATGATCTGGCACTCGGCAGTATCAACCTGCCTCGCCAGGGACAAGGTCGATGTCGCAGCGACTTCACCGCTGGGCAACGCATCAGGCATGCCCAGCACCCAACGCTCGGCAACGTTCTTCAGTTCACGCACATTGCCCGGCCAGTCATGCGCCGACCAACGGGCCAGATCAGCCGGCGTCCAGGTCGCGGCCGGGCGCTGGAAGCGTTTGGCCGCTTCGTGCAGGAAATGCGCCATGAGCAGAGGAACATCTTCACGGCGCCGGCGCAGCGGCGGTAGGTCAAGGCTAACTACGTTGAGTCGGTAATAGAGGTCGGCACGGAACTCCCCGCTATCCGACAGCGCCTTGAGGTCGGCCTTGCTGGCCGCCACCACCCGGCAGTCCACCGGGATGGCGGCATTGCTGCCCAGCCGTTCGACGCAGCGCTCCTGCAGCACGCGCAGCAGCTTAACCTGCAGGTTGAGCGGCATTGATTCAATTTCATCAAGGAACAGCGTGCCGCCGCTGGCATGCTCGATCCGCCCGATACGCCGTTTGGCGGCACCCGTGAAGGCTCCCGGTTCGTGGCCAAACAACTCGCTCTCGAACACCGTTTCGGGCAGCGCGCCGCAATTGATGGCGACAAATGCCCCACAGCGGCCGCTAGCGTCATGGATGGCGCGAGCGATCACTTCCTTCCCGCTGCCGGTTTCGCCGTTGATCAGGATATCGACCCCTGTCGGTGCCAGAGTACCGACCAGCTGGCGCAGGCGCTGCATGGCCGGCGACTGGCCGATGATGCGCCCGACACCGCCAACACCCCGCTCGGCCATACTTTCCCGTAGCTGGCGGTTCTCGAGGATCAGCGCCCGCTTTTCCAGGGCGCTACGCACCGCGGCGATCAGACGCTCCGACGGGAAAGGTTTTTCGATGAAGTCGTGCGCCCCCTCACGCATGGCCTCGACTGCCATAGCGACGTCGCCGTGCCCGGTCATCAGCAGCACGGGCAACTCGCGGTCAAACTGGCGTAAATCGCGCAACAGCGTCAGGCCATCCTTGCCCGGAAGGCGGACATCGCTAACCACCAGCGCCGGAGCACCGCTCGCTAGGGCGGCGAACATGGTTTCACTATCGGCGAAGCCGCGTACCGGAATGTCGGCCAACACCAGTGCCTGCTCGCAGCCCTTACGGACAGCTGCATCATCCTCGACCAGATAGACCGGCGATTCAGCCATGAATGACCACCTTGGCATAGGTTGGACGGTACAAATCACTCGTATCAACGCTGAGTTGCACCTCACAGACCGCCTTGCCGACAACCAATGGAGTCAGCACAGCGAGCAGGTTATCAGCCAGAGTCTTGCGCTCTTCATCGCTGCGCCCGGACAACATCGCGACATTGACATGTACGAAGCCGCGCGGCGTATCACGGACGCCGATCTGGCAACAGTCGAGTCCGAGAGCGCGGCTCTTGATATCGGATTCGCCGAACAGGCCGGAATCGAACATCACGTCATTAAGCGCCGCCAAGGCGCGGGCGGGATCGAAATCGCCCAGGTTACGGGTATATTCAAGCGTCAGGTGAGGCATCGGTTTCTCCAACAGCGGGCAGCGTCAGCACGAACAAGGCACCACCATCCGGCGCATTGCACGTACTCAGGGTACCGCCATAGCTTTCGGCGATAGTAAGCGAAATGGCCAACCCCAGGCCAAGCCCCTCGCCAGCCGGCTTGGTCGTAAAAAAGGCTTCGAACAGGTGCGAGCGAGCATCCTCCGACAAGCCGGGTCCGTGATCGCGCACCGTGATGCGAACAGTGCCGCCATCACGTTCCGCCGCCACGTCCAGTACCGGCGCCACCTGCCCGACCATCGCGTCCAGGCCGTTGCGCAACAGGTTGACCAAAATCTGCTCCAGGCGCCCGGCCTCAGCTACCGCGAGCAAGCTGCTATCCACCGCCGTGACGGCGACCTGGGCGCCAATTTCTCGCCTGCGGGGTTCGACGATGAGCAGCGCATGCTCAATGGCGCTCGCCACCCCCACCGGCTCCGGTGTCGGAGCCTCCTTGCGGGCGAAACTCTTGAGCTGGCGAACGATACGCCCAGTGCGGTCGACTAGTTCGCTGATCATCTGCAGGTTGTCGCGTACCTCGTCATAACGACCGCGCTCGAGAAAAGCCCGGGCGTTGTCGGCAAACGTTTGCAGTGCGGCTAGCGGTTGGTTCAATTCGTGGCTGACGCCGGCCGACATCTGGCCCAGCGTCGCGAGCTTGCCAGCTTGTACGGCGGCATCGCGCGTCTCGCGCAGGATGGCCTTGGTCCGTTCGAGAGCGGCGATTTGGTCGGTAAGGTCGGCCGTCCGTTCGACAATACGGGTTTCCAGTTCCGCATAGACGCGGCGCAATTCCTCCCGGCGCCGAGCGCGATGGCGAAAATGCGCTGCCAAGCCGAGCATGAAAGCCACTGCAAAGGCTACTGCCATCCCGCCTCCGACAGCGGCAGCACGCGCCTCGGCGGGATCGCCGAACTGGACCACCTGCCAGCCCAGTGTGCCCACCGGTCGAGCGTGGATGAGCCGCTCCCGAGGCGCCTCGCCAGGCAGCGCAAAGCGCACCGGTTGCATGGCATTGAGTGGCAGGGGCTGGTTGGCCAGAGGCTGCAGCGGCTGACTGCCATATTGCTGCGTCCGGCGCAGACGCTCGGTCACCGCCTCGTTGAGCAAGGCCAGCACGCGGTAACGCCATTGCCGGTTGGCAGACAGGAATACGACCCCATCGCCGTCCGCCAGCAGCAGGGTATCACCGCCCCGACCCAAGGCTTGCTCAATGCTCTCCAGCCCAACCTTGAGGACGATGACCCCTAGCGTCCGGCCAGCCTCACGCACCGGTGCCGCCAGGAAATAGCCGGGTTCGCCGGTCGTCACGCCGACCCCGTAGAAGCGCCCCAGCCCTTTGTCCAGCGCATCGCGAAAATATGGTCGGAACGCGTAATTGTGACCAACGAAGCTATACGGTTGCCGCCAGTTGCTGGCCGCCACGGTCTTGCCCTGGGCGTCGATCAGGAAATTGACGGCAACCGCCGCACCTTGTTGCGCCGCTTCCAGGTAGGCATTGGCAGCAGCGATACGCTGCGGGTTGTCCGGCTCGCGCAGCACGGCAGCGAGGGACGGATCGAGTGCCAGCAGGCCGGGCAACGATTCGTGCCGCGACAGCGTCGCGTCTAGCGACAGTGCGAAGGCATCGAGGCGCTGCGCCGCCTGATGCCGGTCGTTGTCGAGATGGATGGCGAACAACGCCCGATAGCTTACCCAGCCGAATAACAGGCAAAGCGCCAGCGCCGCGCCGAACAGAAGCAGGACGCGACGCATGGGGCGGATGGCGGAATCGAAAAAACTCACGCCGCCATCCTACCGGCTTGCTTCGTGTTCAGTCGACC
>JAGWUW010000130.1 GCA_028868235.1 Betaproteobacteria bacterium
CATGGCACCCAGGGAGTGCCCGACCAAAACAGTATCCCCGTTCAGATCGAGCGTTGAGCAGATTTCCAGGAGGTCGGTAGCGTACCCATTGACGTTCAGGTAACGGAATTGATTTTCGCGGAAATACTCCTGATTCGCTTCGATTGCCCCGACGTTGTCAAACAGCACTAGCCGGTAATCGTTGGCAAATGCCGGCGTGACGCGATTCCAGTAGCTTTGATCGGTACCCAGGCCGTTGACGAAAACGATGGTTTTTCTTGCCCCGCGGTTGCCGGTTACCGTCACGTTGTTTCGCGTTAGCGGGTTAGGCATCATCACCTTCTCCATGATCATATTGTCTGACAAGATTTGACGTTTTTGGATGGCATTCGGATGGGATGCGTTTGCTCATATGGCATCTGTAAACCTAGCAAAGTTCCTGTTCCAAGCGCCTGTGGTCGCTCATGCCTGTAAGGTCTTTCTAACCGTCAAGGAAAGGGCGTGCTTCCGTCGCGATCGGGTAGCCGTCCCGCCAGTTCCCTTCGTTGCAAAGCTGCACCACCAGTTTATGGGTCACGGAAGCGACGGCCTGCGCAGCGCTCGAAGCAGGGATGTGCCGGGAGGCGCAGAGCATGACGCGGCGAGTCAGGCGCTCTGGAGCAATCGGCACGGCCCGTAGCGCACCACGCTCTAGCTCCTGCTGCATCGGCATCGGTGGCAGCAGGGTGTGGCCGAGGCCGGCGAGTAGGCTGGTGCGCAGGATGCTGATCGAACTGATGTCGGCAACAACGTTGGGGGCGGTGAGGCCGGCTATCCGGGCGGCGGCTTCGATGATGGGGCGGACGCCGTGCGGAGGTGCCGGCAGAATGAGCGGCAGGCGCAGGGCTTCGCGCAGGCTGACCGGGCCACTTGGTGCGTCGGGGGCCTCGGTGGGCGAGATTAGCAGCAGTGTTTCTTCGAGTAGCGGATGGCAGCGGAATTCGTCGAGCTGACCGTCGTCGAACAAAACCGCCAGATGAATCAGGCCGGTTCGCAACTGCGGGATCAGGTTGCCGGTGAGTTCTTCGGTCAATTCCAGTTCGACGCGGGGCAGGGAGGTGCGCACAGCCTTGAGCAGGGGAAGCGCAAGGGCTTGCGAAACGCTGTGCGGGATGCCAAAGATAACTTTGCCGACTGCTTCGCCCTCGGCCTGGGTGACGCTATGCCGGGCATCCTCGATCTGGCGCAGAATGGACAGGGCGTGCGGATGAAAAGCCCGGCCGGCCGCTGTCAGTTCGACGCCGCGCGGCAGGCGCTGGAAGAGTGGCTGGCCAAGTTCGTTTTCCAGTTGTGCGAGCTGATGGCTGAGTGCGGATTGCGCGACATAAACCGAGCTGGCGGCCTTGGACAAGCTGCCATGTTCAGCAATGGCGAGAAAATAGCGGAGCTGGCGCAGTTCCATGTTGGCGTGAATAGATGCTGAGCGAACAGTCTATCGCTTTTCAAGATGGCAATATCGGAATTCTGAATTTTTCAGATCGATTTGGCTACGATCTAATGGGAACAACTGATCTGCACCGACGCTGCCGGCCACAAGCCGGGAAGCAGTAGCCGAACCCGGCTCCGGTTGGTCCGGACAGGCGCTTTTTACCGGAAGCGTTGCCCCGATGGGGAATGGATCGAGGGCAGGCCGGCGTCGCCGGCCTGCCCTTCGCCTTTATGGACGGCTTGTTCTGTCATCCCGGCAGATGGCCCGGGCTGTCAGATACGGAAGAGAGCGACAGCCTGGTGACTTTCGGCTGCCAGTTTCTGCAGGCGGCCAGCGGTTTCGGCTACCGAACGTACGGCTATGCTGTTTTCCTCCGAGCGTTGGGCGATATTTTCGACATTGGCCGCAATTTCGTTGCTAGCCATACCTTGTTCGCGCAATGCATTGGAGATGTCCGTCACCGTTTGCATGACCTGCCGGGCGCCGTCGTTGATGCTGAGCATCGAATGGCTCGATTTACGAGCGAGGTTGACGCCATCTTCGACGCGGGCCACGCTATCGGCCATGGTACTAACCGCCAGTTGCGCATTGTCCTGAACGGCAGCGACCATTTCCGAAATTTCTGTTGTCGCCTTCGCAGTTCGCTCGGCAAGTTTCCGGACCTCGTCGGCAACCACGGCGAACCCTCGCCCCGCCTCACCCGCGCGAGCTGCTTCTATCGCGGCATTGAGGGCTAGCAGATTGGTCTGGTCGGCGACGTCCTTGATCACGCTGACGATGCCGCTGATTCGTTGCGAGCTTTCACCCATTTCGCGAATGGTGTTCGAGGCTTCGTGAACGGTGGCCGATATGCGCTGCATTTCAGCGACGGTGTGTTCGATAGCCAGATTGCCGGCATTCGACAATTCCCCGGTTTCAGTCGTGACAGCATGGGCTTGGCGGGCGCTATCGGATACGTGGTTAATGGAAACCGTCATTTCTTCTACGGCCGCCGCCATTGATGAGGCCGCTTCGGATTGAAGTGCCGTCGCGCTGGCCACCTGATGCGAGGCTGCGGCCATTTCCTGCGCTGAATTGGCTACGCCTTCGGAATTCCGGCGCAACTCGGTGAGCATGCGGCGCAAGCTGGTCTGCATCTTGTGTGTTGCCGCCATCAGGCTATGCGCATCGTTGTTGCGAACCGGAATATGGGCCGTAAGGTCACCTTCGGCAATGCGCTCGAGCACGGCCTGGGCGGCAGCTGGTTCGCCGCCAAGCGGGCCGGTGACCGAACGGATCACCCATAGGGAAAGACCGATAGACACGACGAGCGCCGAGAAAACGATGAGTATGGTCAGGTTGCGGGCATTGCTGTAGCGCTCGTGGGCCTGGACCACGGCCTCGGCGACTAGGCCGTCCTGATAGGAGTTGAAGTCCTTCAATGCGGTTTGGTACTGCAGCAGGATGGGGCGTAATTCGCTGTTCAGGTAGCGTCGCGCTTCTTCAGCAGCGCCGGCCTCGATGATGGCGATCAGCTTTTCCTGGCCCTCGATGTAGCGGGCGCGTTGGGCCTTGGCATGGTCTAGAATTTCGCGGGCGTGCGCATCGGTGACCAGCGGCCAGAGTTTCTCAATGTCTTTCAGGATGGAAACGCGATTGTCCAAGACCACTTGCTTCTGGCGAGTGAGGTCGTCGCGGTTCTCGGCGAGCATCATGTTGCGCAGCGCAATGGCGATCTGATTGGTCTTGCTGATGATGCCGTTGCTCAGGCCGACCATCTCGACCTGAGATTCAATGATTCGGGTGTTTGCGTCGAGCTGGGCAAGGCGGGAAATGCCGATGCCTGCGACGGTCAGAACGAGAGCGATAACGATGCTGAAACCAATGCCGAGGCGGCCGGCGACGGTGATATTTGGCATGGAGCTTTCCGAGAGGAGAGGACGGTGGATAGTGAGCCCGTGGTCTGCTGTTCAGCGCCACGGTTGTATGTTTTGTCCGGTCGCGCCGCTCGACGGCAACCGGATATTTCTTATTTATATCGCGCGGACAATATAGATATGGTCAGGTATTGTTATTGATGGATATCAAATAACTATGCCTTTAGGCGTAGAACAAGATTGTATTGGTTTTCGGTCGGTCGTAGGGGCTTAGTCGCCCAAGCCGTATTTACGAATCTTGTCGTGCAGCGTCGTCTTGGCAATGGCCAGAGCCTCGGCTGTACGGGCCAGGCTGCCGTAGCGGCGCAGGGCGTCGGCGATCAGAGCGCGTTCGAAGGCTTCGACAGTCTCAGCCAGTGGGCGCGGCGCGTCGCCGGCGGGTTGGCCGAAGGGCGGCGACCCGGTTTCGATACCCAGCACGCAGCGATCGGCAACATTGCGTAATTCGCGGACATTCCCCGGCCAGTGGTAACCGACCAGTTGCTGGATGCGGCCAGCGGACGTCGCGGACACGGCACGCTCGTGGCGGGCGGCGGCTTGCAGCAGGAAATGTTCGAAAAGCAGCGGAATGTCTTCGCGCCGCTCGCGCAGTGGTGGTAATTGCAGGGTTGCGACCGAGAGTCGGTAATAGAGGTCGGCGCGGAAGCGGCCTTGCTCGGACAGCGCAGTCAGGTCTTCCTTGGTTGCGGCGATGATGCGACAGTCGATGGGTATAGGGGTATTCGACCCTAGGCGCTCCAGCGTGCGTTCCTGCAGCACGCGCAGCAGCTTGATCTGCATCGGTACCGGCATGGTTTCGATTTCGTCGAGGAATAGCGTGCCGCCGTTGGCGAATTCGATCTTGCCGATACGCCGCTTGCCGGCACCGGTATAAGCACCTGCCTCGTGGCCAAAGATTTCGCTTTCGAAGAGTGTTTCCGGCAGGCCCCCGCAGTTGATGGCGACGAAATTACCCTTGGCGCGCGGACTGGCGTCGTGGAGACAGCGAGCGACGAGTTCCTTGCCGGTGCCGGTCTCACCGTGGATCAGCACGTCGGCCACGCTGTTGCCCAAGGCACCAATCAGGCCACGAACGCGGGCCATGCCGGCCGAATTGCCGATCAGCCGTGCTTCGAGCAGGTTGCGCTGGTCGAGCTGGCGGCGCAGGTTGCGCACTTCGAGCACCAGCCGGCGCTTTTCCAGCGCCCGGTGGGCGATGTCGACTAGTTGTTCGGGGGCAAAGGGCTTTTGCAGGAAGTCGTAGGCGCCGTCTTTCATTGCCTGCACAGCCATCGAGACGTCGCCGTGGCCGGTAATCAGCACCACCGGCAATTCCGGGTCAAGGGCATGCAACTCGCGCTGCAGACTCAGACCATCCTGGCCGGGTAGGCGAATGTCGCTGATCACGATGCCGGAAAAGTCGGCCCCCAGGCGCTTGCGCCCTTGTTCGGCGCTGGTGGCGACTTCGGCAGAAAAACCTTCGAGTTGCAATGCTTGTTCGCAGCCGAGCGCAACGTCGGGGTCGTCTTCGATGATCAGGATTTTCAGGTCGTCGGTCATGGCGCAGGAGCGAGCGGGAGTTCCAGCGTGAAGACGGCACCGCCGTCAGGATGGTTGGTGCCGTGCAGGCTACCACCAAAGTCGCGGATGATGCCGGCGGAAATGGCCAACCCGAGCCCGAGGCCGTCACCGGCCGGCTTGGTGGTGAAGAAGGGCTCGAACAGCTTGGCTTGCGCTTCATCGCTGAGTCCGGGACCGTGGTCGCGGACATGCAGACGGACCATGCGGTTGGTACATTCCCAATGCAGCTCCAGGCGCGGTCGGGCCTGTTCGGCCATGGCATCGAGGGCGTTGCCGATCAGATTGATGAGTACTTGCTCCAACCGGTTGGCGTCGCATAGGGCGGCGGGTTCGTCGACCGGGCAACTGCGCTCGATGTCGGCGCCACTACGCCGGATGCGGGCATCGAGTAGGGATAGCGCATTATCCAGCGCGTGGCAGAGCGGTACCGGGGCGGATTGTCCGCTCGACTTGCGGGCGAAATTGCGCAGTTGCCCGGTGATGCGGCCCATGCGGTCGACCAGATCGGCAATGCGGCCGAGGTTGGTACGTGTAGTTTCGATATCGCCGCGTTCGAGGAAGCGCTCGGCGTTGGCCGATAGGGTGCGCAGGGCTGCCAACGGCTGGTTCAGTTCATGGGCGATGCCGGTTGATAGCTGGCCGATGACAGCCAGCTTGCCTGCCTGCACCAGTTCGTCCTGGGCGGCGCGCAGGGTGCGCTCGGCGCGGATGCGTTCGCCGACCTCGTCCTGCAGCTGCTGGTTGGCAGCCGACAGGTCGGCGGTGCGCTCCTCGACCTTGAGCTCCAGTTCGTCATGCGCTTTCTGCAAGGCCTCACGGGCCGCCAGGCGGTCACGCAAATGGCGTCGCCGCTCGTTAAGGATGATGCCGAGCAGGCACAGGCAGGCTGCAGCGATGGCGGCCAGGGCGGCTCTGCTCTGGGCCAGGTCGTCGACTTGTTCGAGATGTGACAGCACGGTCAGTGTCCACGGGGTGCCGGGCAGCGTGCGCGATTGTTCGAGGAAGCGGCCGGTAACCGGGTACACCGACACCGTTTCCGGGCCGTTGGCAGCGATGCGCACCAGGCGGGCGCCGTGGTCGTAATCCTCGATTTCCTTGATGCCGAGCGGCTGCAGGGCGCGCCGGTTGTACTGCTGAGTATTGTCGAAGGCAGCGCGGGTGTTGTCGTCGAGTGGGCGGAGGGTGGTGAATTTCCAACCGGATACGGCGGACAGGATGACCACCCCGTTCTCGTCGGCGACAAGAACCGGCGCTTCGACGGTGGACCACGATTTTTCCAGTTGCTCGAGACTGACCTTGATCACCGCGACGCCTAGCGTGCCGTTGTCGCCGGTTAACGCCGAGGCGAGGTAGTAGCCGGGTTCGCCGCGCGTCGTGCCGATGCCGAAGAAGCGGCCGTTACCGTTTTCCAGTGCCTCGCGGAAATAGGGGCGGAAGGAAAGCTCTTCGCCGAGGAAACTATCCGGGCGACGCCAGTTGCTGGTGGCGAGCACCTTGCCGTGCGTGTCCATGACATAGATGGACAGCGTCCCGGCGCGCTCGTTGAGCTTTTCGAGGTAGACGTTGACCCGTGCATTGGCGCTCTCGTTCGCCGCTCCGGCGAGCAGGTCGAGGACTTCCGGTTCCAGGCTTAGCGTGCCGGGCAGGAAGGCATATTTGCTGATCTCGCGCTCCAGGCTGGCAGCGTAGAGGTCGAGCCGGTGCAGACCAGTCGCCTGCAGCTCGGCAATGCCCAGGCGCTGGGCGACGCGGTAGGCCGAGAAACCGCTCAGGACGACCAGAAGCAGGCAGAGCAGCAATAGCGGCAGGGAGCGGAGTCGGGGCATCGGGTGGCGAACCGGGCAGGAAGACCTATGTTACCGCGCTCAGCCGAAGAGGTCGGCCAGTTGCTTGACGATCAACACGACGACCACGCCGAGGAACGCCTTGCGGATGAAGCCTGCGCCATGCTTGAGTGCCAAGTGGGTGCCCATCCACGAGCCGGCCAGGTTGCAAACAGCCATGAGTAGTCCGATCTGCCAGAGCACAGGCCCATGGCTGGCGAAGAAGGCAATGGCCGCCAGGTTGGTGGCGAAGTTGATGACCTTGGCACTGGCCGAGCCCTGCACGAAATCCATGCCGAACAGGCGGACGAAACCGAAGATCAGGAAGCTCCCGGTGCCCGGGCCGAAAAAGCCGTCGTAGACGCCAATCAGGCCACCGAATAGCGCCCCCTTCCAGCGGTCGCGGCCGTCAATGATCCGCGTCACCTGCTGGCCGAGATCCTTTTTCATGAAGGTATAGAGTGCGACGGCGATCATCATGATGACGACCAGGGGGCGCATGGT
>JAGWUW010000131.1 GCA_028868235.1 Betaproteobacteria bacterium
AGCAGCTTGCCGAAGTCCTTGATGCCGCTGGCGGCCAGGGTCTTGATGGGGCCGGCGCTGATGCCGTTGGCGCGGATGCTGCGGCCGTCCTCGGTGCGGCCCACGGCCTCGGCCAGGTAGCGCACGCTGGCTTCCAGGCTGGCCTTGGCCAGACCCATGGTGTTGTAGTTCGGCATGGTGCGCTCGGCGCCCAGGTAGGACAGGGCGAGCAGAGAGGCCTTGCGGCCCTGCATCATCGGGCGGGCACCCTTGGCCAAGGCGGCATAGCTGTACGACGAGACGTCGTGGGCGATGCGGAAGGCGTCGCGGGTGATGCCGTTCAGGAAATCGCCTTCGATGGCTTCGGTCGGGGCGTAGGCAATCGAATGCACCAGGCCGTCGAGACCATCCCAGCGCTTGCCGAGTTCGACGAAGAGGTTGTCGATTTGTTCGTCGCTGCTGACGTCGACCGGAATGGTGATGTCGCTACCGAATTCGGCGGCAAACTTCTTGATGCGGTCTTCGAAGCGCTCGTTCTGGTACGTGAAGGCGAGTTGGGCGCCTTCGCGATGGCAGGCCTTGGCGATGCCGTAGGCGATGGAATGCTTGGACAGCAGTCCGGTAATCAGAATCTTCTTGTCGGCGAGAAAGCCCATGTGTTGTTCTCCCTAGGGGGGTTAAGCCCGAGGATTATAAACCGATACGCCACAATTCGACGCCATTCCGGGCAAGAACTGTGGCATGTCGAAATTTGACGATTACATGTTGGGGTAAGTCGGCCCTTCGCCGCCCTGCGGGACGACCCAGTTGATGTTCTGGGTCGGGTCCTTGATGTCGCAGGTCTTGCAGTGGACACAGTTTTGCGCGTTGATCTGCAAACGGGGCCGGCCTTCCTCCTGGTCGAGGATTTCATAGACGCCGGCCGGGCAGAAACGCTGCTCAGGCGCATCGTACTTGGACAGGTTGATGCTGATCGGCACGCTCGCGTCCTTCAGTTGCAGATGGCAGGGCTGGTCTTCCTCGTGGTTGGTGCTGGATAGGAAGACTGAAGACAGGCGGTCGAATGTAATTACGCCATCCGGTTTCGGGTAATCGATCTTTGGGCATTCGTTGGCCGGCTTCAGCTTGGCGTGATCAGGGGTCTTGTTATGCAGGGTCCACGGTGCCTTGCCACCAAAGACAACCTGATCGATACCGAACATCAACGAGCCGAACTTCAGACCCTTGGCCATCCATGGTTTGAAGTTACGTGTTTTGTGAAGTTCATCGTATAACCAGCTGTTTTTAAACAACTTATTGTATCCTGTCAGCTCGTCATTCTGGCGTTTGGCGGCCAGCGCTTCTAAGCAAGCTTCGGCAGCCAAAGCACCGGTCTTGATGGCGCAGTGCGACCCCTTGATCCGTGCAGCATTAAGGAAGCCGGCATCGTCACCGATCAGCACGCCACCAGGAAAGGTGAGCCTAGGCAGCGATTGCAGGCCACCTGAAGTCAGGGCGCGGGCGCCGTAGGCGACGCGCTTGCCGCCTTCGAGGAACTTGCGGATTTCCGGGTGCGTCTTGAAGCGCTGGAATTCCTCGTAGGGCGACAGATGCGGATTCTCGTAGCCGAGGCCGACGACAAAACCGATGGCGATCTGATTGTTCTCCAAGTGATAGAGGAAACCGCCACCATAGGTGTCCGGTTGCATCGGCCAGCCGCCACTGTGGATGACGAGACCAAGCTGGTGTTTGTCAGGCTGGATTTCCCACAGTTCCTTGAGGCCGATGCCATAGGTTTGCGGGTCAGCATCCTTGTCGAGCTGAAATTTTGCGATCAGCTGCTTCCCGAGGTGGCCGCGGCAGCCTTCGGCGAAGAAAGTGTATTTGCCCAGCAGTTCCATGCCCGGCTGGAAATTTGGACCTTCCGAACCGTTGTGCAGACGGCCCATATCGCCGGTAGCGACGCCCTTGACCGCGCCATTGTCGTCGTACAGCACTTCGGCGCCGGCAAAACCGGGGTAGATTTCGACGCCGAGCCCTTCGGCCTGTTCGCCTAGCCAACGGCAGACATTGCCAAGCGAGATGACGTAATTGCCTTCGTTGTGGAAGCAGTCGGGAAGAATGCTGTTTGGTACCCGGGTGGCGCCGGTTTCAGAGAGGATGAAGAAGCGGTCTTCGGATACTGGTGCGTTGAGCGGTGCGCCATCATCTTTCCAGTTGGGTAGCAATTCGCTCAGGGCGCGCGGGTCCATGACGGCACCGGAGAGGATATGGGCTCCGATTTCGGCGCCTTTCTCGATCAGGCAGACATTGACGTCCGTGCCTTTTTCAGCAGCCAGTTGCTTGAGTCTTATCGCTGAGGCCAAGCCAGCCGGCCCTCCGCCAACGATAACGACGTCAAATTCCATGGATTCGCGTTCCATGATGTCTCCTTGAATTATTGTGAGCTTATTTTCAATACGGTACAGTATGGAAAAGCAAAGATCAACAAAAGAGGAAGGATACATGGAACATCGCAGGAAGCTCATTCATGTCACCAATATGCCCATTCGCTGGGGCGATATGGACGCCTATGGCCACGTCAATAACACAATCTATTTCCGCTATATGGAGCAGGCACGCGTCGAGTGGATCGAGGATATGCAGGTTCTCGTCCGCCCTGGCGGCGATGGTCCGGTGATCATCAACGCCAGTTGCACCTTCCTGGTTCCGATGACTTATCCGGGCACGGTCGAGGTGCGTACCTATGTCGGGTCCATCGGCCGATCCAGCTTCCAGACCTATGTCGAGATGCGTGTCGAAGGCGATGACAGGCTGTATGCCGAAGGCGCCGCTAAGGTGGTATGGATGAATACCCTAACCGGAAAATCGGTTCCGGTGCCCGATCATATTCGGGCAGTCCTTGAAGCGGAGTAAACTCGCAGCCCATCGCATACATGAATCCAAAGCGCATGGGCAAACGCAAAATCTGGGAAAAACTGCTGTCGAGCGAACGCCTCGGTGCCGGCAAGGCTCCGGGCACGGCCGAACGGACTGCTTTCCAGCAAGACTACGACCGCATTGTCTTTACCTCGGCCTTTCGCCGCTTGAAGGACAAGACGCAGGTTTTTCCCCTTTCCAAGAGCGATTATGTCCGGACGCGCCTGACGCATAGCTTGGAGGCCAGTTGTGTCGGTCGCTCACTGGGTGCCGTGGTTGGCCGTGAAATCATCGCTCGTCACGGTTTACACCATGTCGAATCCGGCGATTTTGGTGCCATCGTTGCTGCGGCGTGCCTGGCGCACGACATCGGCAACCCGCCTTTCGGCCACGCCGGTGAGGATGCGATTCGCGAGTGGTTCCGTAATTCCGGTCTACTTGAACGCCACGACTTGACGCCTGCCCAGAAGGCCGACTTCGAGCGCTATGAGGGTAATGCTCAGGGCTTCCGCATTGTCAGCCGCCTGCAGAGTCCGGCCAATCCCGGCGGCTTGCAGTTGACCAGTGCCGTGTTGGCGACCTTCACCAAATATCCGCGGCCGTCGCATCTTGACTGTCAATTGGATGGTAAGAGCAGCAAGAAATTTGGCTTTTTCCAGCAGGACGCCGATAATTTTGCCCACGTGGCACGTTCGACGGGTTTGGTGGAACGTATTCCGGGCACAGCTTGGCGTCGTCATCCGCTGGCTTCACTCGTCGAAGTGGCGGATGATACCTGTTACCTGATCGTCGATCTCGAAGACGCTGCACGGCTTGGTTTCGTGCCCTACAAGGATGCCGAATGTCTGCTCGGCGATCTGGCTGGTAATGCCACCAGCAGTGGTCGGCTGTCCCGTCTGCACGATCCGAAGGAGCGTCTGGAGTATCTGCGAGCCAAGGCTATCGGACGCCTGCTGGAAAGCGCAGCGGCGGTGTTCCTGGAAAACGAGGATGCCATTCTGTGTGGTGAATTCGACAACGAACTGCTTGAGCAGTCGCCGGTGGGGATTCCCTTGCAGGCGGTGCTGAAACTGGCCAAGGAAACCATCTACACGGCCCGACCGGCGTTGGAGATCGAAACGGCCGGTTTCGAAGTCCTCGGTGCTTTGCTCGGCTTGTTCACCAATGCCGTCGAGGCGAGGGCAGGGGCGCAGGGAGTGCGCTACACGACGCGTGAACGGATGTTGATGGAACTGTTGCCCAAGCAGTTTCTCGGCCACGGCGGCGAGCCGGATGCCGATCCCTACATCCGCCTGTTGCAGGTGGCCGATTTCGTTGCCGGGATGACCGATTCCTACGCCGTGGATATGTACCGCAAGCTCAAGGGTTTCGATCTGCCGACCTGAAATTTTCCCAGGGGGGGCACGGGATGAACTGGCGTTCCAGCGCTTCCAGGAAGACGCGGACCTTGGGCAGGCGCACCCGGCTCGGGGTGTAGCAGGCGTAGAGTTGGCGGCCGAAGCCGGTTAGCGGCTCGTAGTCGTCGAGCACCGTCTGCAGGCGGCCGCGCCGGATTTCCGGACCGGCCATGTAGGTGGGCAGGATAGCCAAGCCGTGACCGGCAAGAACGGCATCGAAAATGCAATCCAGGTTGTTGAACCGAAAGCGGCTAGCAATTGGAATGCTAATCTGGTCGCCGTTGACGCCAAGCAGGTCGACTGTGTTGCCGGTTTCCGCCTGCAGATAGCCGAAACAGTTGTGCCTGGCCAGTTCGCTCGGGTGTTCCGGTATGCCGTGCGCGGCAAGGTAGTCCGGCGTCGCGCAGATGATGCGATTGAGGGCCACCAGGCGTTTGGCGACGGCATCTTCGGGTGGTGCCTTGGTATGGCGCAAGGCGAGGTCGATTTTGTCGTCAAACAGATCGACCAGCAGGTCAGTCAGGATTAGCTCGCATTCCAGTTCGGAATATTGCGCGGTGATCTGCGGCAGCAAAGGCGCGATGTACATGCGGCCGAAGGCGACCGAGGCGCTGATCCGCAGCAGACCATGTGGCGTATCGCCGAGATTGCGCACGGCTATTTCGGTGCTGGCAACGGCTTCCAGGGCGCGTAAGGCATGCTGATAGAACACTTCGCCAGACGGTGTCAGTGCCAGCTTGCGCGTCGAACGCTCGAACAGGCGAACGCCGAAGCTGCGTTCAAGTTCGCCGATCTGCTTGCTGACCTGGGCTCGCGTACAATCCAACCGGCGCGCCGCGTTGGCCATGCTACCGGTTTCAACCACCCGAATAAAGCTTTCCCAACTACTTAGCCAGTGCATTTGTCAATTATCCGTTGACGATATGGCGCTCATTATGGGCTATTTTGTGTTCAATCTGGCGACTATAGTTCAGGCTAACCAATCAACAGGCATAACATCATGTTTCGTGCATTGAATCGCCCCGACATTCTCATCACCGCACTGGCTGCAGCCGGGATCATGATGATCTCGATGGGCATCCGCCAGTCACAGGGTTTGTTCGTCGCGCCACTGAACGATACGACTGGGCTGGGCATTGCTACCATCAGTTTTGCGCTGGCCATCGGGCAATTCACCTGGGGAGCTATCCAGCCGCTAGCAGGTGCCATCGCCGACCGCCATGGACCGCGTGTTGTGCTGATTGCCGGCATCCTGATGCTGTCGGTCGGTTGTGCGCTGACACCTTACATGGGATCCGGTTTCGGCTTGGCCGTTTCGCTTGGCTTGTTCTGTGCCATGGGTTCCGGAGCAAGCAGTTTCTCCGTGTTGCTCGGCGCAGCGGCCCAGCGCATGCCGGCTGAGGCGCGTGGTGCTGCATCCGGCCTCATCAATGCTGGCGGCTCATTCGGCCAGTTTGTCTTCGCACCCATCCTGCAAAAGCTGATTCAGAGTCTAGGCTGGGTCAGCTCAATGTGGGCAATGGCAGCTACTGCATTGCTGGCCTTGCCTTTGGTCGGCAAGTTGACGGAATCCACGCATGCCACGCATCTTCAGGATGATGATGGCGGGGTGTTGAAGGCGCTCGGTGCTGCGATGAAGGACCGCAGCTACCTGTTGTTGCATGCCGGTTTCTTCACCTGCGGCTTCCATATCGCCTTCCTCGTCACCCATCTGCCGGGCGAGGTGAATTTGTGCGGCTTGCCACCGTCCGTGGCTAGCTGGTCGCTGGCTATTATCGGCCTAGCCAACATCTTTGGCAGTCTCTACGCTGGGTCCTGTGTCGCCAAGTACCGCAGCAAGTACGTGCTAGCCGTGATGTACGGCTCACGGGCGCTGCTCATCATCTGGTACCTGATGATGCCGCGCACCGAATGGACTTTTTACCTGTTTGCTGCTGGCCTAGGCTTTACCTGGCTGGCTACGGTACCGCCGACCGCCGCCATCGTCGGTAAACTGTTTGGTATCCGCTATCTTGCGACGCTGTTTGGCATGACACTGCTGTCGCACCAGATCGGCGGTTTCCTCGGCGCCTGGTTGGGGGGGCTGGCCATTACGCAATTCGGTGATTTCGGCTGGATGTGGTATGCCGACATGGCGCTGGCCGCTACGGCCGCGGTGCTCAACCTGCCGATTCGCGAAGCGCCGGTGGTTCGCCCGGCGGTTGCTACGGCTTGATTAGCGAATACGGTTGATGAAGCGCTGGCGGGCCTCGTTCAAGGCAGTTTGGTCCGCTGCGTCGACCAGTTCGCTGCAGCGCTTGTAGAAGTCGTTGAAGGCGGCAAGAACAGCATTTTTCTCCAGTTTTTTGCCTTGCTCGGTCTTCGCTTCGTGTCCGGGTAAATCGAGCGGTTGGAGCACAGCATAGCGAGGAATAATCTGCTGGCCGCCGTTTTCGGAGGCAGCAGTCATGGGGCCGGTCTTGACGAAGGTTTTGCCTTCATATTGAAAGCGATCGCCGATCGCGAGGTGTTGCAGCTTCATGCGGGTGTTTCCAGGTTGCGTAAGGGGCAGAGTGTAGCCCATTCTCCGCTTGCCAAAAATCAATTACTGTACAAAAATACAGCTAATGAATTTTGCAGGAGCAGACTATGAAGCTCACGCCACGCCAACAGGAAATTCTCGACTTCATCAAAAACACCGTCGAGGTGCTCGGCGCGCCGCCGACGCGGGCCGAAATCGCCAGCGCCTTCGGCTTCGCTTCGCCCAATGCGGCGGAAGACCACCTCAAGGCGCTTGCCAAGAAGGGTGCCATCAATCTCGAACCGGGTTCGGCCCGCGGCATCCGCCTCGTCGAGCAACTGGGTTTGCCGCTGATTGGCAGTGTCGCCGCTGGTTCGCCCATCCTCGCCGTCGAGAACGTCCAAGGGCGCTATGCCTTCGATGCCGGCATGTTCAACCCGCGGGCCGATTTCCTGCTCAAGGT